>NZ_JBCPXV010000120.1:0-855 GCF_039581225.1 Ornithinibacillus proteolyticus
GTCCGCCATATGCTTCGCGGATGATGTTGAAAATTATCCTTTGTGGTTATACGCAGTCTGCCTTTTCGGGCAGGAAGATTGAAGCCTTATTAGAAGATAGTGTACGAATGATGTGGTTATCTCAGGAACATCAACCAAGTTACAGAACGATTAATCGCTTTCGTGTGCACCCATTAGCCAAAGGATTATTACGTGAGTGCTTTGTACAGTTTCGATCTCAGTTGGTAAAGGAAGAAATAATTGAAGAAGAGGCTATTTTTATTGATGGTACAAAGATTGAAGCCAATGCGAATAAATTCACATTTGTATGGCGGAAGTCGGTTGAAAATTATAGTGAAAAACTAATTGAAAAGTCCAATCAAATGTACGATGAGTTAATCGAGAAGCGAATCATTCCTGAAATAGAACGAGATGATTTCGAAGAGCTTTCGGTTGAAGAAATGAAAGAAATTGTGGAAAAGCTAAGTGAGAAGATTGAAGCATACGATAAGAAAATTGAAGCGAGCGACGTTGGTGGAGAGCGGAAACAACTACGTTCCGAGCGAAAAGCACCAAAACAATATCGTAAGCAATTTGAAGATTTTATTGTGCGTAAACAAAATTACCAAAAGGATATGGAGATTTTTGGAGACCGCAATAGTTACTCCAAAACAGATCAAGATGCCACTTTTATGCGGATGAAAGATGACTATATGAAAAACGGACAACTGAAGGCTGGATATAATATTCAAGTTGCGACAGAGGGTCAATATGCACTCGCTTATGACGTATTTCCAAATCCAACCGACACTCGTACATTGATTCCCTTTTTGAATACGATCGAAGAAAACTTTTTAGAACTACCTAAATACATCG
>NZ_JBCPXV010000121.1:0-763 GCF_039581225.1 Ornithinibacillus proteolyticus
TCTTTAGAATCAGTGAGTGAATGTGGTGCAGAAGGGAAACTGTTCGGTGGGCCTTTAAGGCCGAGGCCGGTAATAGAGGCTTCCAGCCGCAGAGCAAACCACCAGTTCACACTGGTGGTTTTGATTGTTATAATTCCGAATATTGGCTACAATGGAAAGTAACAATGGTAGGGGTAGAACAACGGTACAATGGGGAGAGCTAGAAAGGGTGATTGGAAATGTACGAGTTAAAGACGAAACAAAATGATGATAGTGTGATAGAGTTTATCGAAACGGTTGACAGTCCGAGGAAAAAAGAGGATGCCTATCAATTACTCGATATCTTTACAGAGGTAACGGGATATCCAGCTAAAATGTGGGGACCTAGTATTATCGGTTTTGGGTCGTATCATTATACATATGATTCGGGTCATGAAGGGGATGCACCACTAGTTGGCTTTTCGCCACGTAAAGCGAAAATTAGTCTGTACTTTGCAACAGGAGATCCTAAACGAGAAGAACTGCTCTCCAAATTTGGAAAGCATACTTCAGGTAAAGCGTGTGTTTATCTAAAATAGGCGAGAAAACCCCCATCTTCAAGGAATGAGAAGGGTAAAGCCCAATGAGTAAGTGGGGGATGAATCGCCTTCGGACAAAGAATGGCTTACTTGCCATCTCGATTGTCCGACTGTTCGAGTGCGTGTTGATGAGATAAATAATAGCTTGGGTACGAGTGGTAAAACCTTTTTTCTGTAAAGTCATCCATTCGTTTCCATCCAACATA
>NZ_JBCPXV010000122.1:0-745 GCF_039581225.1 Ornithinibacillus proteolyticus
CAAGTTGCGACAGAGGGTCAATATGCACTCGCTTATGACGTATTTCCAAATCCAACCGACACTCGTACATTGATTCCCTTTTTGAATACGATCGAAGAAAACTTTTTAGAACTACCTAAATACATCGTGGCGGATGCAGGATATGGTAGTGAACAAAACTATGAAGATATTATGAGAAATAGAAATCGAACACCTCTAATTACATATAACCAGTATCGAAAGGAAAAGAAAAGGAAACACAAAAGTAACGCTTTTCATGTAGACAATTGGGAGTACAACGAAGATGACGATGCATTCACGTGCCCAAATGGAAAGAAAGTGATATTTAGTCACGTATCTCATCGAACAGATAAGTATGGGTTTACCCGAGAGTTCAAGGTATATGAATGCGAAGATTGTTCCGGATGTCCTTTACGATCCATGTGTACAAAGGCGAAAGAGGGAAACAATCGAAAAGTATACCTCAATGAAAAGTGGGAATCTCAAAAAGAATATGTCAGGGAGAAGCTTTCAGACGAGAAAACTGGTGAAATTTACGGGAAACGTAAAATTGATGTGGAGCCAGTCTTCGGATTTCTGAAGGCTAATTTGGGTTTCACTCGAATGTCTGTTCGAGGCAAAGAGAAAGTGATAAATGAATTAGGATTTGCGCTTATGGCGGTAAACTTGAGGAAGTATACCGCCAAAATGGGTAAATCTAGTTTAGGAAATGGAAATGATTTCAAAAAACTGGTTCCAAGCAATT
>NZ_JBCPXV010000123.1:0-738 GCF_039581225.1 Ornithinibacillus proteolyticus
AATCAAAACCACCAGTGTGAACTGGTGGTTTGCTCTGCGGCTGGAAGCCTCTATTACCGGCCTCGGCCTTAAAGGCCCACCGAACAGTTTCCCTTCTGCACCACATTCACTCACTGATTCTAAAGAATCTCTTATTTCTTTTTATTTTTTTGTCCTGTAAACGGATCAAATTCTTCGAATATAGTTAATTGATCTGACATGTAATCTTCTTTTAGCTGATTCCTCATGTATTCTTGTATTTGCTTTCTATTTCGGCCCACTGTATCAACATAGAATCCTCGACACCAAAACTTTCTATTTCCATATTTATATTTCAAGTTGGCATGTCGATCAAATATCATCAAGCTGCTCTTCCCTTTTACATAACCCATAAATTGAGATACACTTAATTTCGGTGGGATACTTACTAACATGTGGATATGATCCGGACAAGCATTTGCTTCATGTATGATCACACCTTTTCGTTCACATAAATCACGTATGATTTGACCTATACTTTTTTTATATTTTCCGTATATTATTTGCCTTCTGTACTTTGGTGCAAACACGATATGATACTTACAATTCCAAGTTGTGTGTGCTAAACTATTCTTGTCCTTCATAGGACTCGCCTCCTTCTTCGGTGAGATTTAGTGGTCGGGAAACCAACTTTATCTTACCATGAAGTGAGGCTTTTTTGTCCCACGCTGAAAGCTTTCCGGAACCCCTCGCATAGCAAGGGGTTTTCAAAAACATTAA
>NZ_JBCPXV010000124.1:0-709 GCF_039581225.1 Ornithinibacillus proteolyticus
TTGTGTCATTTGAAAACCCCTGGCTATGCCGGGGGTTCCGGAGAGCTTATAGCGTGGTATTAAAATTAAAAAAGGCCTCTCTTCGTGATAAGATATAGTTGGTTTCCCGACCACTACATCAAATAAACGAAGGAGGCATGTCCCAATGAAGGACAAGAATAGTTTAGCACATACAACATGGAATTGTAAGTATCACATCGTGTTTGCACCAAAATACAGAAGACAAATTATATATGGAAAATACAAACAAAGTATAGGAAAAATAATAAGAGAATTATGCGAGAGAAAAGGTGTAACCATTCATGAGGCAAATGCATGTCGAGATCATATCCATATGTTAGTAAGTATCCCACCAAAGCTGAGTGTATCTCAGTTTATGGGATATTTAAAAGGAAAAAGCAGTTTAATGATATTCGACCGACATGCAAATTTAAAATATAAATATGGCAATCGAAAATTCTGGTGTCGAGGTTTCTACGTCGATACAGTGGGCCGAAATAAGAAGCAAATAGAAGAATATATTAGGAATCAGCTCCGAGAAGATTATATATCAGATCAATTAACGTTATTCGAAGAGTTTGATCCATTCACAGGAGAAAAAAATAGAAAGATATAAGAGATTCTTTAGAATCAGTGCGTGGATGTGGTGCGTAAGGGAAAACCATTCAGTGGGCCTTTAAGGCCAAGGCCGGTAAAAGAGGCTTCAAGC
>NZ_JBCPXV010000125.1:0-707 GCF_039581225.1 Ornithinibacillus proteolyticus
TAGTCCAGAAGGTAAGCTTTATATCGGGTTAGCGTTTAATAAGACGACACCGGAAGAAAGCAATAATCCCGCAGATTATACATGGAGTGAAATGCCGCAAAATATTGAGATTGGTGGAAGGAATTTATTGTTAGATTCCCCATCTATTTTAACTACATCATGGGGTTCAGATCATGGTACCCAAAATAGTTTTTTAGATTCAGAAGGTGGTTTTAGAAGGTTTGAATCTATTGAATCTAATGCAAATGCTTATATATGGTTAGTTCAAAACGATTATATTGATTTAGAAGATATTCAATTAAACAAAGAATATGTAGTTAGTGCCGATATTAGAGGGGAGTCTGGTGCTCAGTTTGGTTTGAGAAGTAATGCGACAAGTGGTGGGAATGAAACCTTCTACAAATCTCATTCGAATATCGATGAAGATGAATGGACAAGGGTTCAAACAGTTTTTAAATTTACTAGGGATTTTGATGATATTTTGTTACTTGTGAGGATTCCAAGTATTGATATTCCTTTAGATATAAAAAATATAAAAATAGAAAAAGGCAACAAAGCAACAGACTGGACACCAGCACCTGAAGATGTACAAGCCGAAATCGACGAAGCGAAACAAGAAGCCGAACGAGCAAAACAAGAAGCCCAACAAGCGAAAACAACCGCAGATGGGAAGAACAGCGTATTTACCCAATCGACACAACCTTCAA
>NZ_JBCPXV010000126.1:0-671 GCF_039581225.1 Ornithinibacillus proteolyticus
GCCGCAGACCGAATTAATGTACAATTAAATCAGCAACAAGTAGCATGATTTCTGTTTTTAAAAATACATTTTAGAAATTCTGTAGGATTCTGTATTTTTAAAAAGAGCAATTATGAAATTGACTCAAGGATATAAAGATAAACTCACTCTTATTATTAATAACAGGATTAATGGTTTTTTTTGTTAGTGAATTTGTATCTAAATATATTAGAAAAATAAACAATAAAAAAACAGCATAAGCAAAGCCTTACGCTATTTTTTCACTTTAATTAATCATTGGGAATAGCAAAGGTACTAATTTGTACCCCCTGAACCTAATTTTAAAATAATAACACCTTTGTTTTTAGAATTACATGCATCTAGCGCAGCAACACCTAACGCCGGTACTGCATTAACATTAACGTTAATTTTAGCAAAAAATCTTAGCTATAGCTGTTGAGTGTAGCCAAAAATCCACCGCTTAATCCAGCTAAATTAACTAATTCTTTTATTTTAGCATTACTGATTTTATATTCTTTAGCATTTATTACACCCATTTACTTTCAATTGAGTCAATTTCATAATTGCTCTTTTTAAAAATACAGAATCCTACAGAATTTCTAAAATGTATTTTTAAAAACAGAAATCATGCTACTTGTTGCTGATTTAATTGTACATTAATTCGGTCTGCG
>NZ_JBCPXV010000127.1:0-668 GCF_039581225.1 Ornithinibacillus proteolyticus
TTGAAGGTTGTGTCGATTGGGTAAATACGCTGTTCTTCCCATCTGCGGTTGTTTTCGCTTGTTGGGCTTCTTGTTTTGCTCGTTCGGCTTCTTGTTTCGCTTCGTCGATTTCGGCTTGTACATCTTCCGGTGCTGGTGTCCAGTCGGTGGCTTTGTTGCCTTTTTCGAGTTTTGCCCAATCCATACTAGCAACTTGACCTGCAGAACCATCTTGTAAGTATAATCTAATTATTATTTCCTTTTCAGGTTCAGTAATCTCAAACTGTGTACTTATTATAGTCCACTCATTGTTTGTTTGATGGATACTTTGATTAGTCGCAGTCGTACCAACAAAACCTCTAAACTGTAGTCCAGTAGTTGCTTTAACTTTTGCTGATAATGTATACACTCCTGCTTCTTTTATTACTATTGTCAATTCAAATCGAGTAGCACCAATATTAGACCCATTTGGATAAATTGTAATTACATCGTTTTCCCTTGATAACGGTGAGTTTCGTGCTTGCCATCCGCCGCTACTGTTGTAAAAGTGGGAATCTAATAGTAAATTCCTTCCACCAATCTCAATATTTTGCGGCATTTCACTCCATGTATAATCTGCGGGATTATTGCTTTCTTCCGGTGTCGTCTTATTAAACGCTAACCCGATATAAAGCTTACCTTCTGGACTA
>NZ_JBCPXV010000128.1:0-614 GCF_039581225.1 Ornithinibacillus proteolyticus
TAGCCATTCGTCCGCTAGTTGCCCATAATCCAACGTTTAAAGCCCTGCATCAACACTATACAACACGGTCTGAAAAACCATTGAAAAAGCAACAGTCACTCATTGCCTTGTGTTGTAAGTTATTACGTGTATTATTTGTCATTGGCCAAAGACAATGTGAGTTTGATGGATCTAAGTTATTAAGAGGATTGTCACAAAAGGAAGCATTACAGGCTGCTTAAGCCTTTAGAAACACATCAAATACGATTATTAGTTCTCATACAAACACCAATAGTGCAGAGTTGGAGTATATATTATCCATTCGGGCATTAGACCCAGCATAGGAGCATTTCCAACCTCCACCTCATGGATACGCAGGACGAAGGAAAGTATGGATACGATCCGGAGAGACATGGGAGGGTTAGCGACCGTGATTTGTGTGGAGATTTCCTAGCACGGTTATAAAACTGTTTTCCAAACAATACCAGTTTGGCAGATAGGATGGCCCCCAACCTGTAAATAAATTGAATTACTTTCAATTTTTAACTATCTATAAGGTGTGTCAACTAACTAGTGTTTATAAAATATTGAGAATACGCGAGTATTTGGAAGAAAAATTAACTTTATTGAGGGAG
>NZ_JBCPXV010000013.1:0-84618 GCF_039581225.1 Ornithinibacillus proteolyticus
TCCATTCACAGGAGAAAAAAATAGAAAGATATAAGAGATTCTTTAGAATCAGTGCGTGGATGTGGTGCGTAAGGGAAAACCATTCAGTGGGCCTTTAAGGCCAAGGCCGGTAAAAGAGGCTTCAAGCCGCAGAGCAAACCACCAGTTCACACTGGTGGTTTTGATTATAAATGAAAATATATTGGAACATGATGGTAGTATTAATGTTGAAGCAAATTAGTTGGATAGTTTTTCCGACGCGAGGATGTGAAAAGGATGTTTCAGTACGGATTTCCCGAGCATTTACAGGATGATGTCATGAAAGTAAGTAGGCTAATAGCGAAAAAAACGTATCGTCATGCTGCAATAGAGGTATCTACGGATCGGGTGCAATATGTTCAAAATAATCAGGTGATCTGGTTTCCATATCGTATGTACAACGTGGATAAATCGGATAGGATAATAGATCAGTTAAGTTTGCAGCAAAAAATGATTTTGCATTGTATATATTCTAGAAGCTATGATGGATTTGTACGCCAAAAGCATATCGACTCGTTGCTACAAATGGATTATGAGGCTTGGGCTATCCCTTATATTGTTAAAGTATGTGATGAATATGTGGTTGAAATACTAGAAATGACTTACGAGAAGTTAAAAAATCAGGACACTAAGCAGTTTGAGGATTTTTGTCTTGAGAATGTAGAAGCCTTTTGCAAAAGCTATAATAGAATGATTAGCTATTGGAATGAATATTACCGAGATAGAGATAACCAATTTCACCATTATATTGGTAGGAAGTTATTTAGAGAGCGCTTCGGATACTCGAGGTCATTGGAAAGAAGGAAATAAAATCAACTGCGTGTTTTAAAACACACAGTTGATTTTATTTCCTCCCCTTAAGCTGACAGATTAAAAAAACTGTTTTTAGGGGGAGTTTTTTTGACTTCAATCCATGTTGAATGAAAGATTGGTAGGAACTTGAGAAAAAATAAAATGTGTTACTGTTTGTGCGATCGGGCTTACTTCATCGATGAACTTTTCTGCATTAGTGAAGCTGTCAAACTGAATTTTTACCATATAACAGGCGCTTCCTGCAATTCGATAACAAAATTCTACGTTTGGAAGCTTCTCTATAAACCGTTTAAAAGATTGATAGTCTCCATTTTTTACAGTTGCCTCGATAATGCACTGAATCGGTAGGCCTAATTTCTCGTAATCTAGCTCTACTGTATATTTTTTTATAATTCCAAAGGATTCCATTTGTCTTACTCGTTCTGTTACAGATGGTGAGGAAAGATTGACCCTTCTTCCAAGCTCGCTCATCGATAAACGACTATTTTTATGGAGTTCGTCGATTATTTTTAAGTCAATATCATCGATTTTCATATTTTAACGTTATCCTCCGATAATTATTTATTTTAAAAAGGAATAAATCGATAATCATTTCGAATTTAATGTGATTTATCGAAATAATTATATATAATTTTACCATATTGATAGAATATGGAGGAAATGATATGGCAAGAATTGTAGAATCAACATTCGGGGGAACACCATTTCAACGATTGTTAGGACATAATAAGGATGTAATGGAAAAGTGGAGTCAGTTAGGTGATGTGTTAGAAAAAGATGGGAAGCTAACGGCTGCATTAAAGGAACAAGTAAGAAGAACATTAGCTCAGCGTAATGGATGTGCCTATTGTAAGGCTAAAGGAAAACCAGATCCAGCTAGCTTTGATGAAAAAACATCTATTGCGGTAGGATTTGCAGAAGTCTTTTTAAAACAAAAAGGAGACATAGCCGATTCAACGTTTGAGGTATTGAAAGAATACATGACAGTAGAGGAAATAAGTGAATTATGTGCATTTGTCACCTTTACTACTGCCTCTCAATATTTTGGAGCAATGATGAAATTAGAACCAGGTGAACGTGTATAGTAGTAAGTGAATATAGGGGATAACGTAAAGGAGCAACGCATAGGTAATGCCCTTCGGAAGGTAGAGTAGAAAATCTAGCTTTTGGGGTATTACGGCTGCGTTGCGCTTTGCTGTTACTTTCTCCGAACAGGGATCCAAACTTCACTGTACGCATAATCCTTTTGATGCTCATCCATTTTTGTAAAGGAAAAGGTTGGTCCATGAATTAGTTCATAATCGGAGGACGGAAGCCATTCTGAATAGGTTTTTGCCATGGTTTCTTGTAAAGTCGATGGAAATGGTCCTTCATTTGGGAATATTGCCCAGGTACAGGCTTCGACTGGTACTTTTTCTAATAGTGGACTTACGTCAGTTTCGGTAGTTAAAACCCCGATCATGTGCGTTAAATCGCCTTCTTCTTTTATGAAATTAGCATCAGCGTTGTAGGATGCATTGATAATTTCATATGGTTCTATATTTTGAAGGGAGCGCATTGCTTTTCTTTGCTCGTCTGTTATACTTTCTGCAAGCTTCACAATCTCTTGATTAACCCCTTCGAATTGTATAGGAACACGTTTACTTACACCAACCAAATGAAAGGCTGGTTTTTCCTCGATTCTAAATTCCATACTATTTCCTCCTTTAACCGTTATGACAAAAGAAATTTTCGGAAATGATTTGCTTAACCCTTTCCTTATTACATCGGAAGGTAAGAATCCACTCCACCGCTTAAATGCTCTAGTAAAGCCATCCACTGACTGATAACCATAGTGAAACGCAACTTCGGTAACGGTTGCTCCTCGTAATAAATCCTTATTTGCTTCTGACAATCTTCTGTTTTTTATATATTCATTTAGTGTAATTCCTGAGAGATAAAAAAATATTTTTCGAAAGTGATAATCGGAAACCCCAGCAAATTCAGAAACCTTTTCTAAAGATAAATCATCGGTTAAACGCTCCTCAATATAATCCATCACTTGATTTAATTCTTTTAACAATATATCCCTCCTTTTCATGTCTACATCATAGCAGAGAAGCCTATCAAATACTCGACATTTTTAACATAATAAATATCGAAATGTGATGAAGCGTTAATTGATTTTCGTTTTTTATAGCTGTCATTGGATTTAGGGGAATATACTGAATATTTTTGTGATTTTGAGGTTTTGTTTGGGAATTAATGTTAAAATGGGGGTGGTTGTATGTGAGATGAAAATTTCTATGATTCTATTTAAAAGGAGGAATTTCGTTTGTCTCGAAATAAGCTATATGGACTTATTATTATTAGCATTACGTTACTAGTTTCTTCATTAGTTATCATGATCTCGTTATTAGCACATTATATTGACCAAATAGCTCCTCCAAGTTTAACGTATTGGGGTTTTGATTATATCCCTACTCCAGTCTACTTTCTACTATTAATTCCATTATTAATTGGGGCTTTTCTATTAATTTATGATTCAGATGAATGGAAGAAATAGTTTTTTAATGGTAGGACTAATTGTAGCGGGGGATAACATAATAGGTGGTGAAATATGGAAAACACATTTGTGATGGAGACAGACGCGTCGATTACGTTAAATTATTTGATATACATACAAAATATCTATCTAAATCAAAGTCTAATTAATGAAGAACTAAAATTTCCTTATCTATCAACCAACATAGTATTCCAAGAAGACTTTGAACTAAAGTATAAGGAACTGTGGGAAGAAGTCACGGAAAGGATATTTACCACTCAGGGTACCGACTTAACCTTATTTTATGAGAATAAAAATTTATTTTACCAGAAATTATTGGAACAGACTTCGGAGAATTTAATTAGCTTTGATGAAGTTTATAAAGGCTTCCGGGTTTGGTGGGGGAGTTTTGTAGGTGAATTTTCCATTAAAATGTCTATTGCTGAAGCAGAGCAAGAATTATATAGTGATCTATCGAAGTGGTTATTGCAAACAGGAAAGGTACCTCAAAAGAGACTACATATTAATTTAATTTATGATGATTGTATATTAGCTAATAGTCAAGTCTCTTCCTATCTTGCTGTCATTCCAATAAAAGACTTTTACTTTCGATTTAAGGAATTAGTACCTAGAATACGTGAATGTTTTGTTTAAGAGATGAGGAGAGAATGAAGCTTGAATAGTCATTGCCTCCAATTGGATGGTGGACCTATTCGTGTTGGTTTTCCTATTCGTTAGAAAAAATATGTATTATTTTAGTTACTTAGACAGTATCCGTTGATTTTTTATTATTGCAGGGTATATTGTAGTATCGCTCCTAAATTTATATAACGGAGGTTAACAAGATGTCGCAAGTTGCGCTTTTAGCCGTTACACACGATCCAAAGGGTAAAAATTTGGCTCTTTTTCAATCGTTACAGGATGCATTAAAGGATATATATGGGGAGCTTTTCCTTACGATTAGTGAGGAATCATCACCCGAGCTGATTAATGTAGTGGAAAATAGCGAATTTAATGTGAAGAGGATACCTAAGCAAGGAGCAGCCCATGCTCGCAGGGAAGTGGTGAAATTTGGTCTGACCGGTCAAAGCTCCTATTTCCATTACTGTGGTTTCGACCGGCTATTAACATGGGCGAACAACTATTTAATGGAGTTAAAGCAATTAGTATCACGTATGCCCTCATATGACTACCTTATTCTAGGACGTACGGAACGAGCGATGAACACCCATCCACCGGAATGGATCGAAACGGAAAAAATAACGAACAAGATTTGCTCACTGGAGCTAGGGAAAGAAGTAGACATAACCGCAGGCTCCTGTTCCTTTTCAAGAGAAAGTGCGAACTATATTCGTGACCTTTCAAAGGCAAGGATGACAGATGCAGAGTGGGCGATGATTGCACACCGAATCGCCAAAGTACATGTTGAATACATACCAGTAGAAGGACTGGAATACCATGAAGAAACAAATGGTGTGATAAGAACCATGAGTGAATCGGAGAAGTGGTTAGGACGTTTGAAACTGAGTTTAATGATTAGTGAATCAGCGTGTATGACTGGAAGGGGGTGAGCCTTAAGTGAGGTAGGGTGCGCTCAAGTGAGAAGGAGATGGGCCCGTCCCGAGGTAGGATGAGCCCAAATGAGAAGTACATGGGCCCAACCCAAGGAAAGATGCGCCCAATCGAGAAGAGGATGAGCCCGAACCAAGGAAAGATGCACCCAAGCGAGAAGAAGATAAGCCCGCCCCGAGGAAAGATGCGCCCAAGCGAGAAGGAGATAAGCCCGCCCCAAGGAAAGATGCGCCCAAGTGAGAAGTAAATGGGCCCGAACTGAGGAAAGATGCGCCCAAGCGAGAAGAAGATAAGCCCGCCACAAGGAAAGATGTGCCCAAACGAGAAGTAAATGGGCCCAACCTGAGGAAAGATGCACCCAAATGAAAAGTACATGCCCCCATCCCGCAAGAACATGTGCCCAAAAGTGTGTACATGCGCCCAAACTCCCCCCACCAAATCCGTCTCAAGTCTGAGAACATTTCCTTCCCTAGTTACTAGTTTCTGCTTGTAAAAGCTAGTACAATTTAAGTAGTTATTAATCGAAGAGGGTGTGGTGTTGATGAGTAAGGAGAAGACGGCTGATTCTATTTTAAACCGGATTGTGGATAGTGCGAGAAGTGCCTTTGTGAAAAAAGAAGTGGTGAGGAAGGAAGTTTTGGGTGTCACGAGTTTAAAGGAAATACATATTGAGGCGTCGGATATTGATGTAGAGGTAATGAAGCATCAGGAAGCGAATATAACCATTGTCTTTACTTCATATGAGGATGGGCCTGAAATGTTAGTTGATCATATGGATGATGTGTTGGACATTACATTTATGAAAACGAGTAAGGAACGATTCATCATTGAATTTTCTCCCACGGTAAAAATGCAGCTATTTGTCCCGGATGATATAGCGGAAGGATGGAAAATTAGTACGAGATTAGGTGATGTTACGGTGTCGCAGCTAAGTGCTAAGGCTATTTCGGTTCATACTGCATCAGGTGATGCGAGCCTTTCAGATATTAAGGCGCATCAGATAAAGCTTCATTGTACATCTGGTGATATTCAAGCGAATAAATTACGTGCAGAGGAATGTTATTTGCAGACTAGCTCAGGGGATATTGAAATCGCTAAGCTAGTTGCTGGGTCGACGTATGCAAAGGCTGCTTCAGGGGATCTTACGTTAACGGATATTCGCGGGGAGCATATGGAGATTGCGCTAGCCTCTGGGGATGTGGAGCTAGAGGATGTAATCATGGTTAAAGGAATGATTGACGTTAGATCAGGGGATGTCGAGGCGGATCGTATTCAGGTGGAAAGTTTAACAGTAGATACGAAGTCTGGAGATGTTGAGTTAAACGAGTTCTCTGGAGGATTAAATGGAAAATCCATTTCAGGAGATTTTGACCTTGGAATAGTGGATTATGCTACGGTTCAGTTAGATTCATGGAAGGGGGATATTGCGGTTGAAATTGATCAGGTAATTGGATTAAATGCAGCATATGATATCGCTTATTCCTCTGACATGGAAACTAATCTCCCCTTTGAAAGGGATGGACAATCGAGGCGATTGACTGGTGTGACTGGAGACGGGGAGAATTCCATTCGAATTAAATCGTCGGCTGGTGATATTAAAATATATACGAAAGCACCTGTGAATGTATAAGGCGTTTTTTCATTATCGTGGCGTAATGGGGAAACGTTGATTAGGCGGCTTCGGCACATAATGGTTATGGTAAAAATGCTTGGGGTTTATCCCGAGCATTTTTTTCTTACTAATGGTGTATGCAAGAAGTTCTGCTAGGACACGAATAACATGGGCTTTGCTCTAAAAAGTAATATGCGGATGAAATCAAATACCTTTACAAGGATATTCATTTTGGTTATTTTTGAATTATATAAAAATACAGACTTTTACTTAAGGAGGATGGCAATGGAGGAGCGTGTAATGAGCTTGATTCAAGAGAAAAAGCGGATGGTTGTTCCTGCTATGATGATGGTTTTTATTTTTTATTTCATGCTGCCATTGTCACTTCTTTTCTTCCCAGATGGGATGAACCAAATGAGTGTAATTCCAGGGGTGACCTGGGCTTGGTTATATGGGTTCCTACAAATTCCGATGACTTGGCTGATGGGATGGTTGTATCATTGGAAGTCGAAAAAGTTTGACCAGAGAATAGACGAGCTCATGCAGGAGGAGTTGTCGTGAATTTAACATATTTCTTATTTTTTATATGTATTATTGTCTGTACGTTGATTATTACCTATTGGGCAGCAAAGCGTAGTAACACGACCAATCGGTTCTATACGGCTGCTGGTAGTTTGACAGGCTTTCAAAATGGTATGGCTATTGCAGGGGATTTTATAAGTGCGGCGTCCTTTCTTGGTATTGTTGGGATGATTGCGATTAGCGGGTTTGATGGCTTTTTATATTCGATTGGCTTTCTTGTATCTTATTTAGTTGTGTTGTTTATAGTAGCGGAGCCAGTGCATCGTCTTGGAAAATATTCGCTTGGGGATGTGATTTGCTCGCGATTTCCGGGGAATCATATGCGGCTGATTATGGCGATTGGTGCGTTCATTATTTCGATTCTTTATATGATTCCACAGCTGGTCGCTTCGGGATTTCTCCTGAGATTATTATTAGATATTGATTACTCGATTTCGGTACTAATTATTGGTGGGTTAATGACTATCTATGTCGTGTTTGGTGGAATGGTAGCAACTTCTTGGGTGCAAATAGTGAAAACAGTAGTACTCATGTCGGGGACATTTCTGCTTTCTCTAATCGTGTTATCTAATTTCAACTGGGATGTTACTGCTCTTGTTAATCGGGTGAAGGAAGGAACGCCACTTGGGGGAGAGTTTTTCTTACCGGGTCATCAATTTGACAATCCGATGGAGTTCTTTTCGCTTCAGCTCGCCTTAGTACTAGGTACAGCAGGGCTTCCGCATATTTTAATTCGACTGTTTACGGTACGAAATACGTTTGAGGTTCGCCGTTCCTTAATTAGCTCGACTTGGATTATTGGACTTTTTTATTTGATGACACTCGTGTTAGGGCTTGGGACGGTTGCATTACTAGGGTATGAGTCGCTCGTTGCGACAGACCCTACTGGGAATCTCGCGGCGCCACTATTAGCTCGAGAGGTTGGGGGAGACTTCTTACTGGCATTTGTGTCTGCGATTGCCTTTACCACTATTGTTGCAGTAGTGGCAGGGCTTGTCATTTCAGCAACAACAGCTTTTTCTCATGATATTTTCCATCATATTTGGAAGAAGGGAAAATCAACAGAGAAGGAGCAACTAATAGCTGCACGCTGGACGGCTCTTGGGATTGGGTTAATTTCTACGTTATTTGCATTGCAGCTTGAGGCGATTAATGTGACATTTCTTGTTTCGCTAACTTTTGTCGTGGCAGCAGCTAGTAACTTTCCGGTTTTGCTTTTAACGATTTATTGGAAGCGCTTCACTAAATGCGGTGCAATTACAGGAATGATAAGTGGACTAGTGGCGGCAGTGTTATTCGTGCTACTAGGGCCACATATTATGAATCTGGATGGTGGATGGATTGAGAGGGAAGCGGTCATACCGCTTTATAATCCAGGAATCATTGCGATTCCTATAGGCTTTATCGGTGCGTTTGTGGGAACGGTCTTTTCACCGAAACAAAAGCAGACAGAGGCCGAATTTAGGCAGTTCGATATACAAGCACAAACTGGTATCTCGCCAAGGAGAGAGGGCTCATGAAGGATTTAACGATCATATTATTTGAGCGATTAGGGATATTGCTTGTGATTGCATTTGTGTTAACTCGTACTCCGGGGTTTAAGTCTTTATTGTACCGAGAGTTTAGTTGGAAAATGGCGGTTGTTCATGCGGTAGTATTTGGTTTGTTTGGCATTGCTAGTACGGTTACTGGGGTTATTATTACAGGGCAAGGTGAGATTACGCATGCTTTTGTAATGTTTCCAGTAGACGATGACAAGCTTATTGTCAGCTTAAGTCTTGTTGCGATTGTGATTGCTGGACTCTTAGGTGGACCGGTTGTTGGGCTTGGGGCTGGACTGATAGCGGGGATTCATTTGATGTGTTTAGGTGGAGTAGGCTGGATTGCGAATGGATTAGTGAACCCGATTACTGGGATTCTTGCCGGAATGACAGCAAGGTTTTTTTCAAATGAGCGGGTTATTTCCCCTTGGAAGGCATTGTTTATTGGGGTATTTCCACCAATTTTGCAGATGCAATTACTTCTTATTATGTATACCAATGGTGATGGAATGGTAGAGGTGGTAGACCAAATTGGCTTGCCACTGGTGTTATCTAATAGTATTGCCATTGCTATTTTTACGACGATGATTCGTGTTGTGATGAAGGAGCAGGAGCATGAGGCTGCGATTGCAACGAAGCAGGCTCTAACGATAGCGGAGGAAGCACTTCCTTATTTGAAGGAGGATTCGCATATGGATGTAGCCAGTGGGCTTGCTACTTTGCTGTATGACCGCTTGGAGCTTGCTGCGGTATCGGTTACCAATAGGCAGGAGGTTCTTGCCCATGTCGGATTGGGAGATAGCCATCATCGGGTAGGAGATGCGATTAATACGCCATTAGCAAAAAAGGTGTTGGAAACAAAGCGAATGCAAGTAGCCTATATGAAGTCAGAGATTCCCTGTGTAGAGGAAAAATGTCCACTTGAAGCGGCGATCATTATCCCGATAATAGAGGCAGATGAGGTAGCGAATCTCATTACCTTTTATTTTCGCAAAGGACAGCAAATTACCCCAGTCGAGCTGATGCTTGCCGAGGGGCTAGGTCAATTTATTTCGAATCAGTTAAATGTTCTAACAACAGAAAAATTAAAAGAACATATTCGTGATGCGGAATTAAGAAATCTACAAGCCCAAATTAACCCACATTTTCTCTTTAACACCTTGCAGTTAATTGCTTCGTTATTTCGAGAGGAACCGAAGACAGCGAGACACCTTACTCTCCAGCTTGCGAGCTATATGCGGTTCAATTTACGGCTTGTATCAAGGTCATTGGTGGAGTTGGAGAAGGAGTGTGAGCATGTGCAAGCCTATGCTTCCATTATCCAAGAGCGATTTAAAAATCGGTTGAAAATATCGATGGATATACCAGCTGATATGACAAATATTTATATTCCACCATCCACCATTCAGCCACTAGTTGAGAATGCCGTACAACATGGACTGAAAAATGTGACAGATGGTGCTACAGTAGAGATTAAAATGAAGAAGACAGATGATTTACTAACCGTTATCGTAAGGGATAATGGGAGTGGAATTCCTAAGCATATTTTACCCCTTATTAGTCATAAACCGTTAATAAACAATCAAAATGGTGGAACTGGCTTGTATAATGTGAATCAGCGTTTAGTTCATTTGCTTGGCGATTCGGCGGGTCTACATGTTCGAAATTTGCCAGGTGGTGGTAGTGAAGTAAGGTTTTCAATTCCGGTTCCAAATCAGATGGAAGAAAAGCAGGTGATGGGATGAATATTCGTACGATGATTGCTGAGGATGAAATGATGGCAAGAAAGGAATTGCTCTATTTATTAAAGGATGAAAAAGATTTTATTCTCACACCACATGCAGAAACCGGTGAACAATTGATCGAGTTATATACCGAGCATAAGCCGGATGTGATATTTCTTGATGTGGAGATGCCGGGGTTTACTGGAGTGGAAGCTGCAAAATATATTTCCGAACAAGCGGGTGATGAGAAACCATTATTTATTTTTACGACTGCTTATGATGAGTATGCATTAGATGCATTTGAAATTGAGGCAGTGGATTATTTATTGAAGCCTTATGATGAAGGGCGGTTTAAGAAGGCAGTGGCACGAATTCGGAAGAGTGTTGCGAAGAAGGTGCAGGACGGAAAGCAGGAGGTGAAGACGACTACTTCTAAATTGCTGGTGGATGATGGGGAAAGGATGGTTGTCTTAGCCCCGGATTCGATTTATTATGCCGTGCCAAACAATCGGCAACTGGAAATCCATACTGAGGATAAGGTGATAATGAGTAGGATGACATTACAGGAGTTAGAGGATAAGCTTTCTGGTCATCAATTTTTCCGTGCACATCGAAGCTACTTAGTGAACTTGAATCATGTGTTAGAGATTACACCATGGTTTAATGGAACGAGTAATTTGACGTTGAGGGATAAGCGTCGGACAGTGATTCCTGTGAGTAGGTCAGCGAGTAAAAGTATATTGAATACATTCCAAGTATGATTTGGTTATTCTGTCACTACTTATTGGAATAGTATCGTACGGTATGTAGAGGAGTTTCACTATTGAGGTAGTGGACTCTTTTTTTATCTATGTTTCTATGCTTGAAAGAGACTTTGGTGGGCAACTCGTTTTCGAACATGTTTTCATGACCGTTGACCCTAGAATCAACACCATTCATCCTCAAAATCCTACCGTTTGCGCTAACTTTATATTTTGAATGTCCAAAATAATTATAATATTTGGTAAGCGCTTACAATATAAGGGGGATGGATAATGGCTGAACCGAAATTAAATCAACAGAAGAATAGCAACATCGATTTTGAAAAAGTGGAAAGTAGTCCAGAGTTTAAACAGTTTATGCAAAATAAGAAGAGGTTTATTGTCCCGATGACCATTTTCTTCTTAGTGTTTTACTTTTTACTACCGATCTCGACTTCATATGGAACGTTTTTAAATACACCGGCTATTGGTGATATAACATGGGCTTGGGTATTTGCAGTTGCTCAGTTTGTTATGACGTGGGTTATCTGTACACTTTATGTGAAAAGGGCGGCTTCCTTTGACAAGCAGGCAGATGAGATTATCGCTAAACAGATAAAAAAAGGAGGTAATGCCTAATGGATCCAATTGTTATCATTCTATTTCTAGCCATTGTTGCCTTGACTTTATTTATTACGTATTACGCAGCGAGACGGACAAAGTCTGCAGGTGATTTTTATACTGCTGGTGGTGGGTTGACTGGTTGGCAAAATGGTCTTGCAATTGCTGGGGATTATTTATCGGCAGCATCCTTCTTGGGAATTGCAGGTGCTATTGCCCTACAAGGATTTGACGGATTTTTCTATAGTATTGGATTTTTAATTGCTTATTTAGTGGTGTTGTTATTAGTTGCTGAACCTCTTCGGAACCTTGGAAAATATACACTTGCTGATATGATTAACTCCCGCTTCGATGCGAAGAAGGTAAGAGGGGTTGCGGCGCTTAGTACGATAACCATTGTATTGTTTTATATGATTGCACAGCTTGTTGGTGCTGGAGCACTTATCCAACTTTTATTTGATATTCCATATTGGATTGCGGTATTAATTGTTGGGGTTATGATGACAATTTATGTGTTGTTCGGTGGCATGATCGCGACGAGCTGGGTTCAAATTACGAAGGCAGTTCTTTTGATGGCTGGTATGGTCATTGTCTCCTTCATCGTATTATGGAAGTTTAACTTTAACATTGGGGCTATGTTTACCGAGGTGAAATCAGCAACAAGTCATGGGGCAGATTACTTAAATCCTGGGATTAAATATGATGACCCATTAGGGACGATTTCATTGATGCTTGCCTTAGTACTTGGAACGGCAGGTCTACCACATATTCTTATGCGCTTCTTCACGGTAAAGGATGCGAAAACAGCAAGAAGTTCGGTTATTACAGCTACTTGGACGATTGGAATTTTCTATATTTTAACCTTATTCTTAGGTTTCGGGGCTGCAATTTTTGTTGGAGAGAGTAATATTTTAGCTGCAAACCCTGGTGGGAATATGGCTGCACCGCTACTTGCAGAGGCAATTGGTGGGAATATTTTATTCGCCTTCATATGCGCAGTAGCCTTTGCAACGATTCTTGCGGTTGTGGCAGGGCTTGTATTATCCGGGGCATCTGCATTTGCACATGATATTTACGGGCAAATTATTAAAAAAGGGAATATTACTGAACAGCAACAAGTAAAAGCAGCTCGTTATGCAGCATTAGGCGTATCGGTCCTATCAATTCTGTTATCACTTGGTGCACAATATTTAAATGTTGCGTTCTTAGTTTCACTTGCTTTCTGTATCGCAGCAAGTGCTAACTTACCAGTTATTCTATACACCGTGTATTGGAAACGATTTAATACATCTGGTGCTGTCTGGGCGGTTGTTTCCGGACTAGGATCAGCGTTAATTTTAGTATCGATTAGTCCAAGTGTTTTCTCACCAGTGGAAGGTGCTGCATTATTTGTTGGAAACCCAATTTTCCCACTTGATAACCCAGCATTAGTCAGTGTGCCATTAGGGTTCCTAGGTGGTTATCTTGGTACAATGTTCTCGAAGGAATATGATTTGAAGCGCTATGCAGAGGTGAAGGTAAGAGCCAATACTGGATACAGGGAGTAAAGATCAAAATATCAACTGTTTACCTTTATTACCTATAGTTGGAAATGCTAGAAAAAAGAAGCAATGACGTACAAGTGTACGTGATTGCTTCTTTTTTATTTTGGGAATATGATTATGAAATATGATTTGTAGCATGTGACTAGCGTGATTACGTACATTATTAAGTGATTTGTAAGAGGAGAAACGTATGATTAATCAGTGGAGATACCTTTCAGCGTAACTAGTTCGAAATAATCATTTTCTGTTTCGTTGATATAAAGAATAAAGGGTGAAATTCATATGAATTATTCATATAACTACCATAAAGAAAAGCCTATTCCATATGCCGAGCTGTTGAAAATGGCTTTCACAGATGAATTAACCGGTTTACCGAATTTAAGGAGCTTTCGAGCTTGTTTACAAGAACGAATCCAACAAGCTAATAATACGAAGAGAACTTTTGGCTTGTTATTTATAGATATTGATCATTTTAAAACCATTAATGATGCATATGGGCATGTATTAGGTGATAAATTTCTTATCGAATCGGCAAAACAAATAGCAGCAGCGGCAGAGTCAACGGTCTTTCGGAAGTCGGGGGATGAGTTCTTAATTCTTTTCAAGGATTCAAGCCGGTTAGAGAGAGAAGTACAGGCCTTTCAGGATCAACTCCCAGACGTAATTAAAATTGGTGAGCTACGATTACCCTTACATGTCAGTATTGGATATAGTGTTTATCCTAATCATGGTGAATCAGAAGAAGCGCTGCTGCATTACGCGAATAAGATGATGTATTTAAACAAAAGAAAGTACAAGCTACAGCTAAATAGGTAATGAGCTTGTCTTGCCAGCTATAGATGGAGTAAGAGGTGACAGCATTGAAGATAATAAAATTACTGATCATCATAGGGATTGTACTGATTGGCTTTATTATCGTGGTTAAAATGGTTCCATCCGAACAATTCTATCCGAAAGAAGCACTTTCTGGTGAAAGGTTCGTATATGAACATCTCTATGAAAAGAACGGATTATTAAAAACCGATGTAACCGATCAATCCGATACTTACCTGTCCGAATCCATTGGGTTGTGGATGGATTACTTAGTCGAAAAAAATGATCAAGAAGCATTTGATGAGCAGTTTGATGTGTTAACGAACCATTTTATGAAGGAAAGTACATTGATTCCATGGTTAATCAAAGAGGATTATTTGGCTCCAGCCAATGCATTGATTGATGATTTGCGAATCATGAAGACCTTATACCATGCTGGTGAAAAGTGGCATAATAAGACCTACCTAAAAACGGCAAACAAAATCGGTGAAGCATTAGTTCAATATAATATGCAAGATGAAACATTCATTAACCATGTCGATCGGTCTAGTCATGTTAAGGGAGACTTCCTTACGTTAAGTTATTTGGTTCCAGAAGCATTGGACGAGATGCATAATCAACATATTATCTCAGAAAAGCAATATAAGGAAAACCGCTCGATTTTATTAAACGCGCCCATCTCAGAGGCAGGATTTTTTCCGCAGAACTATTATCCCAATGACCAGCGCTATGAATATGATTCGGAGGTTAATTTAATTGATCAATATTATATCGGCTATCACCGTGCAATCTGGGATGGCGATGTTTCATCCTTAGTTACGTTTACTAAAGAGGCGTTAAATCAATATGATGGTAAATTATTTGGCCGGTTTTCTAGCGAGACGAAACAACCTACCGTTCAATATGAAGGGACTTCGGTATATGCACTGGCCATTCTGATGTGTTTAGAGGTAGGGGAAAAGGAATTGGCAAGGGAATTGTATGACAGGATGAAAGAATATCAGATTCGTGATGAATCAAGTGAATATGACGGAGGCTATATCGAGCTTACCAGTTTAGAAACACATGCTTTTGATAATTTGCTTCCACTAATTGCAGAAAGGAAAGGAATAGATGCGGGAGTTTTTGAGTGAAGAGAAACAATTATTGTTAAAAATATGCTTACTTGTGGCTAGCTATTTAGTTATGTTTGATTTTTTATGGGCAAATGGTCAGATAGGTAAATTATTATTCCTATTATATGTTGGGATAACCTTTATAGCGTTATTTATGGGAACACTTGTGGGATTAATCATCAGCTTATTCTTCTTATTTATCATTGGGTCGATTCTTTTATATAACGGATTTCAGAGTTTAGGATATCGTGAAGGTTACACGGAATTTTTAACGATAGAACATTTTGTATTTTATGGGGTGGGGTTATTAATCACGGATTTGATTAGTGGTTCCATTCAGGAGCAGCATCGAAGAATAGTTCTAGCAAGAAATCGATTCAGACAGGAAGTAAAGCAGTTTGTTGCTGTTGACCCAGATACGTCCTTTGATAATCGAGAACGCATGGAAATCGAGATTAAACGAGAAATGAATCGGGTTATCCGCTATGGTGGAAAATTTACTTTTTTAGTTTTGGAATTAGATTATTACCAAGAGTTTCTCAAGACTTATGGTCGGAAAGAAGTAGAACATCTGATGAAAGTAATGGGGGAGAAAGTAAGAAAATCCTTACGCTTCTCCGATCGTAAATATAGGTACCGCGATAATAAGTTTGCTTTTTTACTAATGGAGACTGGGAAGGACAAGGTTGAAATCGTAGCAGATAAATTAGCAGAACAATTGCGAAATCATCAGCTGCTAAATGGGAAAACCGTAACTCTGACCTTTCATATCAGTTTTGAGGAATATCATGATCAAATGAAAGAAGTAGCATATTTGGATTTTGTCCAGGAAGTAGATAGGGAGACTGTGTTTTATGCGTTATAAAAAGGTAAGCCTATGGAGCGTTCTATTCCTTCATTTTTTTGTATTCCTACATCCGGTTGTTACAGAGGCGGGGAATTCGCTTCCTACACTGGATGAACGAAAGGTATTGCTCACGTATTATGGGACAGATGATATGACGATGGCTAATATTCATTTTCTAGATAGCTCGTTAAGTGGCTTATTTAAACAGGTGGACATGATAGAACTAGATAAGTTAAAAGAAGACGATTTGCATCAGCATGATATTGTGGTTTATTACGCATCAAAGGAAGGTGCCAGCAAAAATAAATTAGAATTATTTGCTCCCTTCCAGGGTGAATTACTCGGTGTTGGAAAAGATGCACAAGCTTTACCACAATTTAAGGATTGGCAGGTATTAGGAATGAATTCAGTGCATCGTGTGGGAGATGTTGACTTGGGTTACCCGATTCAGCTCTTGCGCGTTACACCGCCCGCTAAGGCCAAAGTCATCGTGGAAGGGCAGAAGCATAGTCAATCCTATCCGGTTGTCATCCAAGATGGTAAAGCCTCGCTCATCACCATCTCAAATGTATTTGCAGAGGCGAAATTTGCTATATCTGCGTCATTCTATGATTTGTTTCAGCTTTCAAAGCCGACTACACATCCTGCATATATCCGATTAGAGGATATTTCACCAGTATCGGATCCGGAGCTCGTGTATGAAACGGCCAATTATTTGTTGAACAAACATATTCCGGTATATTTAGCGGTTATCCCTACTTATGTTGACCCAACAACAGAAGAGATGGTCACACTAGCAGATAAACCGAAATTGTTAGCGGTACTCGATGAATTAGTAAGTCGAGGGGCTTATATAATCGCACATGGTTATACCCATACATATCGGTATCAGGAAACAGGGGAAGGGTTTGAATTTTGGGATTCCGAATTAAATCAGCCTATTACTACATTAGACATGAAGGAAATACCAGAAAAGCTCAAGCCAGAAGATCAATTCCAAAACCGGCAAGAGTATGACCAATATATTCAGGGGAATACAATAGTGGAAACCGAATATGTTACCGCAAAATTAGAGAAATCAATCCACGCATTGACGAAGCTCGGCTTTCCCCCTATTGCATTTGAAGCTCCACACTACACGATGAGTTCAAATGGATATCAGGTGGCATCGCAATATTTTTCAGCGATTTTTGGTCAAATCCAGGCTTCTGATCGAGACTGGCAGGTTATGTTTAGCCCATTATTTATCAGCCAGCCTACAATACTGAGCGGGATGACTTTATATCCTGAAACGATAGGATATGTAGACCCTACCTCGATTAATCCAATGCTTGAAATCAAGAAAGCGATAGACCAGGTATCACAAGTACCTGGATCCGTCATTAGCGGTTTCTATCATCCGTACTTAGGATTGGATTATTTAAAAGAGATGGTCGCATTGATGGAAGCTGTTCCGAATATCGAGTGGATTCAACTATACAATGAAGCGCATTATGTTAGAACAAATGCTGTTGAAATCATAACTACTGGTGATGGAGAGATGTCGGTAACAAGTGAATTATCCTGGAAGATGGATGTACTGGACAAGTTAGCTGGGAAGTCATTGGATAAATATTTATGGCTCATTGTATTGGTTACCGCGATATTTGTTTCTTTATTTATCATTCATATCGTGACATTACGAATGCGTTATCGCAAACGTTTATTTAAGGAGAGAGTACATGGTTAATCTATTATTTTATATTTCATTAAGCATTATCTGGATCATGTTACTCTATCATATGTTTCTTGCCCAAGGAGGCTACCTACATTTTAAACGGTATGAGCGAGTAATCCCTTCCTGGGAAAAGAAAATGCGAAATATAGAAATTCCAACTGTTAGTGTATTTATTCCAGCTCATAACGAAGAGGTTGTTATTAAACAAACATTAACTGCCATGTCGCGACTCTACTATCCTAAGGATAAAATAGAGGTTATCTTAATTTGCGATAATTGCAGTGATCGCACAAAGGTGATTGGGGATCAATTTGCGGCACAGTTTCCATTTATTCGCGTTCTAGAAACAGAAGGTGAGTGGAAAGGGAAAGGAAAATCTAGTGCGTTAAATTATGCCTTACAGAATTCTAATGCGGAAATCATCGCCGTTTATGATGCTGATAATACACCTGAGCGTAGAGCCGTCTGGAACCTTGTAATGGGTCTAGTTAATGACCAAAAGGCAGGGGCAATGGTTGGAAAGTTTCGGGTTATCAATGCTAATCATACTTGGCTTACTAAATTTATTAATATTGAGACGATATGCTTTCAGTGGATGGCTCAAGCTGGGCGTTTTCATTGGTTTAATATTACAACGATACCGGGTACGAACTTTGCTATACGCCGTGAGATTATGGAGCAATTAGGTGGTTGGGATACCTCTGCTTTAGCGGAGGACACGGAGCTGACGATACGAGTGTATAACTTAGGCTATACCATTCGATTTTTCCCAGCAGCCATTACATGGGAGCAAGAGCCTGAAACATTAAAGGTATGGTGGAGACAGCGAACGAGATGGGCTAGGGGTAATCAATATGTTGTTCTCAAGTTTTTAGGAAAGATGTTTAGTCTTAAACAGAAGAAAATTATGTTTGATATTTTTTATTTCTTCTTTACATACTTTCTCTTTTTCTTTGGGGTCATTCTATCTAACGTCATTTTTGTATGTAATTTAGTTGTAGACCTAGATCTTCATATTGGCAATGTCGCATTGGTATTATGGGGTATGGCGTTTTTACTATTTTTAACCGAAATTATGATTAGTTTAAGTATCGAAAAAAATCAATTAACGATGAAAAATATGTTCTATGTCATCCTTATGTATTTTACGTATTCCCAAATGTGGATAGCCCTTGTGATCTATGCACTGGTTTTAGAGACAAAAAGAGTATTAAAAAAAGAAGAACAAGTTTGGTATAAAACAGAACGTTTTAAAGTAGGAGAGGGAGGCTATAAATCTTGAGTAAGAAAAAGATTTATTATGTAGTCATTATGGTTTTATTTTATTTATCTAGTTCGTTTCCGATAGAAGTATTGGCAAATAAAATGATAGAAATAGATGAACAGTCTATTCAAATTGTTCATAAAGAGGTTACGGAACAAACATTAACGAACGAACCAATTGAATTGTACGGTCCGTATGCGGAGGCGCAATTTTATTATGAATTAGATGCGGATGTTACGGCTAAAAACCAATATATTCAATTGGAAATAGCCAAATCAAGCTTACTGATCGATCCTTCGTCCATAACGATTAAGGTAGATGAGGAGCCTATTCATACGGAATCTTTATCTGATGATGATATCGAAACGGTAAAGGTGCCATTAGAAGGTGTAGCATTGGCTGAGGGTGGTCATCTTATTACGGTGAGCTTCGATGGTTTTGTTAAAGAGGGAATCTGTGTTCCGCAATATACAACTGGGAATTGGATGACGATATTAACTGATTCATCTTTGCATATCCAGTCATTACCAAATAATACGGGTGATCTTTCTTTATCCCAGTATCCAACGTCCTATATTGGATCGTTAGATAATCAAGTAGTAGTGGTTATTCCAGAAAGTCCATCGATGGAAACCTTGCAAAGTGGACAAATGATTGCGAATTTCTTATCGAATCAATCGCTGGAGGATACCGTTACAGTCGTTTCTGAGCAGGAGGTTGAACAGATTAATGGGAATGTGATTATCGTAGGTGGTATGAAGGAATTTGGAACAGCCTGGGTTAAAAAAGCGATAGAAGGTGAAATAAAACAGGTAGAGCCGGAATCACTTTATGTTTCCCAAGTTCAGCTTCAGCAAGATGATCGAGCTGTCCAGGCACTAGTAGTCCTAGCAGATAATACCGATACGATTCTAAAGAATGTCGAATTATTAACCAATAATCAGTATTATGAGCAATTCTCTGGTGAGGTAATACAAATAAGGGAACTGCCTACAGCAATGGAGGCAGATTCGGATGAAGATGAGGTTACGTTTAGCGACATTGGGATGCCAGACATAGAATTAAATAGTTTGCATACGAAAACCGAGACCTATTATTATGCTCTTCCTATGGAAACAAGTACGATTCAAAATCCATCCATTGAACTGAATTTAAAGCGTTCTGCTACATTAACCTCCTTACAAGATAAGGAGTTGAAGGATGAGGTTGAATTGCTTGTATACATCAATGAAATACCGCATTCCGTGGATGTTCGCGCTTTGGAAGAGGATGAGAATGGTAATATCCATGTGGTGATACCTATCGATTCAGAAACGATTAAATCACGAAGTTTACTGACACTTCGAGTGGAAACAACTGGTTTACGAATGGATCAATCCTGTGTTGCACTTGATCAAAATAGATGGATCTATCTATTTAACGATAGCAAGCTAAATCTCAAGGCAAGTGGGGATAGGCAGAGTGAGGAGAAATATTTTAATTATTTTCCTAAGCCTTTTGCCAATCGAAATGAAGAATTAATGATTGTCCTTCCAGAACAAGGAATCGCGAATGATGATTTACTAGCTTTATTTAATGTGCTATCAACCGGTAATAGGCTTCCAGTGATGAAGCTTAAACAAACAACGGAACTAGAAGAGGACGAGTTGAAACATGGTAATGTTATTTTTATAGGAGCCTTGGAGGAACATAAACAGTTAGAGTCACACAAAGAGGACCTAATTGTTCAATATGAAGAGGGTGTTCCTCAATTAAGTGAGCAAGGTTTTATTGCCTCTGAAGTTCGTCATTATGGGTTTATCCAAGCTAATCCATGGAATGAACAGTATTCTATGGTAGTCTTAGCTAGTTTAGATGGAGAGGATCAATACTTTTCCAAGGATTTCTTAGCTTATTTACAGTATACAGAGAATGTAGCATCCATCGCAGTTCAAACCGGTCCAGATCAGTTCTTCACGAATTCCATGCAATTAGAGCAACATAAAACAGACAAAAGAGAAGCAAAGCATGAAGCAAATGATACGAATACAGTCGTGTGGGCGATTGGATTTATCGGATTACTCCTCGTGATTGGTATCTTGATTGTTTATTACATGAAGAGAAGAAAAAGGTTTCATTCAGATAACGAGCAGAATGAGTGAGAGAAGTGGATTATTATATCATAGGAATGTAGCGGCTTTAGACAAAACGAAAAGAATTAAATGTAAAACCGAATGATACACGATACTAGCTCCGGAAATATACGTAGACTCCTGCGGGAGGAAAGGCATCGGTGAGACCCCTAAAGAAGAAGCACGAGGAGGCTCAACAGCCGCCCGCGAACCGCAAGTATATTTCCGGAGCAGGGTCTTTGCTCGTTATTCGGTTTTTCCATTGAGATAAATCGTTATGTCTAAAGCCTAATCAACTAGATAATAAAGAATCGTAGACTTTCCTTATCGAATCAGAGGGATCTAGACCTAACTCCTCAGCCATTAACTTACAATAATCAAAATATAGCTTTATCGCATCAGAACGATTATTTTGCTTGAGAAGGATTTCCATGCTCTTCTTAATATTTTCATCTAAATATGGCTCTATCTTACGCTGAAACTGTAAGTAATAGAGTGCTTTCGTTAAATCTTTTTCTTCATAATATTGGATTATATCGTGGAGTAATCGCATGATGATGTGATGATATTCCTGGGTTTTTTCATATGCCCATTCATATCCATTCAATTCTAAATAAGGCTCTTGATATAAGTGTACTGCTTTTTCTAATTTCGTAATGTTTGATTCGTCGACACGCTCTAAATTATCTACTACATCATATAATTCATAGGCATCACAGGATTTTAGTTCTAGTGATCCTGAATTTATTAAGGTTCCTTCTATCTGGGATGATTATTTTAATAATTTGGACGATAGAATTAATGTCGGGTCATATCGGTTGGTCGTTACGGTACCGGAGGAGGATGAGTATGCTATTAGTGTCCAGTCCATCCGACATGCAAGTCAAATATACATAAACGGTGAGTTAGTGGGTGGACTAGGTACACCTTCATCAAATTCGGAGCAATATGAATATCGTGAAGGGAAATATATTGTTCGTGGGAAGAGTGAAAATCACCAATTGGATATAGTGGTCCATGTTGCGAATTCCTCCGTGATAAAAAATGGCGGAATAGTAAAATCGATAATGTTTGGTAAAGTAGACCCAGTATACGCTAATTCTGCTAAAGGTAAGTTCTTTGATGGTGTTGTTGTAGCTGGTTATCTCATACTAGGTATTATCTTTCTATTTCAATTTTTACTGAATAAAAACGCTCGTAACGAATTGTATTTCTCTATCTTTTGTTTCTTACAAGGTATTTATGTATCCACACAGACATTCCAATGAACGTGTTATTAAGTATTCAATTGTCTTTCATTAGTCTAGCTGTTCTATTTTTCTTCTTATTCATTCGACATACCTTTCATTTTAATACAACACCTCGGTTAGTAAAATGGATGAAGTGGATTCTTCTAATTCAAACTATTTACTTTGGAATTCCCAAGTCGACTAACTATTTGAAGGAATTATCGTTCATCGTACAATGTACTTATATCGCCGTACTTTCGATGGTGTTTATTTACATTATTGTCATGATCATAAAGGCTTTCCGGCAAAAGGTAGAGGGATCTGACTATCTATTAGTCGCGACTACCTGTTTCTCAGCTTATGGTGCTACTTTAGCATTGGAGTTGCTATTCCAAATTAAAGTAGATCAGATTCCGGTGTTCTTATTTTTAATGATGACCATGACGTTTTCATTCTTTATCGGCTATCGTAGGAAGTTATCCTATGAGAAAATCGATAATCTGTCGAAGGAATTACTAGTGTTAGGGCAATTCAAGGATCAATTCTTGGCTAAGACAACAGAGGAGTTGAAGAAGCCTATATTTCAGATTACCCAGGATACGAATGCATTGATAGAGGGAAATAATGGTCCATTAAAAAAAGACCAATATGATTTGGTTTATCGAATGCATTATGCCAGCAAACGTTTACGTAAATTAGTGGATGATTTACTATTTTACGTGGGGAATATGAGCATTTGAACCTGGATGTAAAGCCGATTCGGTTAGATGTTATCAATGAGATAGTAGAGGAACAGAAGTATTTTCTAGGGGTCCAAAATCGGATTATTATAAAAAATCAACTAGCCCATGATTTACCCTATGTGTTAGCGGACAAAAATGGGCTACGGCAAATCGTCTTTCAACTTTTACAAAATGCGATTACCTATACGGAAGAAGGAACGATAACGATATCTGCCATCTATAAAGCAGATAAGGTCTTTGTATCGATTGCAGATACTGGGATTGGGATAGAAGAGCAATATCAGGAGCAAATTTTTGAGAGCTTCTTCCAAATAGCACGGCCGAACCGTATGCAGCAACAAAATTTAGGACTAGGCTTGAGTATTACGAAAAAAATAGTAGAATTAATGGATGGAGAAATTTCGGTTCACTCTACTCCAGGTAAAGGATCATGCTTTACATTTTCTTTACCAGTCTATCAGGCTCAAGAAGTAGCTGCTTCTGTTACTTATGAGGCCACTTAGGAAGAGCGTTACCCCATAAAACAGTACCCAACAGCAACATTCGAAAATTATACTCCTGTTAGACCATGATCATCAGCATCTTCGCTATATGATGAAAGTGCTGGTAAACAATGGTTATTCAGTTATTGGATGTACGAATAGTAGTGATGCGTATACGTTCTTCAAGCAGGAAGCGATTGATTTGGCAATCATTGATGGAGTAGCCGAGGACGGAGTAGGTCAAAAATTAACAAAGCAAATTCGAGATGAGTATGCGTTAGCTGAATTACCGATATTAATGTTATCTGTTACAGGTCAAAATATGCCGTATTATATTCAATTAGGTGCGAATGACGTGATAGCGAAGCCAGTGGAAATGAGGGAATTTATTTCAAGAGTTCAATCGTTATTATTAATTAAAGATTCATTTCGTAAGAGTATCCAAAGTGAATTGAACTATTACAGGGGACAAATAGCTCCACATTTTCTTTATAATACATTGAATACTATAATCGCATTAAGCTATGAAAATCCAGAGAAATCTCGTGAGGCCTTGGAGCATTTATCGATCTATTTTCGCTCGAAATTAGATTCTCAAATCCACCAGGAGCTGATTCCGTTAGCTAATGAAATTGAATTTGTTCAATCGTATGTGGCGATAGAGAAGCTTCGGTTTGGGGACCGACTACAGGTTATCTATGATATAGATGAGGAAATCGATATGGTGATTCCAACGATGACGATTCAGCCATTAGTTGAAAATGCCATTACTCATGGAATTTCCAAACAAAACCAAGGTGGAACCCTAACTTTCACTGTGAAGCGAGAGGATGGAATAGTTCTCATTATAGTCGAAGATGATGGGATCGGCATTCCAGAGGAAAAACAAGAAGAATTGCTTTACGGTAGTAGTAACAGATTAGGCTTTAAAAATCCATATGAAAAAATGAAATTAATTAAAAATACAACCTTTGAGTTAATCAGTAGTGAAGGCAAAGGAACGAAAATAATTATTCGAATGAAACAATGATGAGAAGCGGCTACGTTTAGGTTATATGACCTGAACGTAGCCGCTTGTTTGTAATAGTCGCGATTTATTTTTTGTTCCTAACGGAGGATTCATAATTTGCTGCAACATGTAAAAACTAAACGTGGAGGTGTTCTTTATGAGCAAGAAAAAGCTAAGTAGTGGTGGTTTTAGTGATGAGCAGGCAGTAAGAGAAAAGCTATCCAAGCAGTTCGATCATGAGTTTGCTAATGAGCCACTGACACCGAATGAGAAGTATAACAATAAAAAGACTAAAAAGCGTCAATAAAGGAGTAGTTACATGCCACGTCGTTATACGGAATCCATACCACATTACGATGGGAAACAAGAAAGTTTGCTATACCAATCATATGGTACGCAAATTGGGATGACCTCCCAAGTGGGAATGACTACCAATATTAATCGAAATGCCCTCGCTTCCTTCAACCAAATTAAGGATGAGAAACAGAAGCGATTTGAGGAAATGCATCGAGAGAAGCGGTTTGAATATTAGTGGGAGTGCTTGGCGTAAAGCCGAGCACTTTTTCTATTATGAGTGCCATATCATTTGCTTTGACTAATAACTTTGATGTATGGTAAAAATCAATTATGCTATCTCATTAAGGAGTCATAGTTTCGATGAAAATTACAAAAGTATTGAATAATAATGTCGTGATAACGGAAAATGACCAGAAGGAAGAATTGGTCGTGATGGGCAAAGGACTTGCTTTTCAGAAAAAGGTCGGTCAATCCATTGATCCGTCAAAAGTTGAAAAAACCTTTGTACTTCAGAACACAGGTATTTCCGAGAAGCTAGATCAATTGTTAAAGCATACATCAGAAAAATACTTGGACATTGCATATGAAATATTGCAATATGCCCAGTCTAAACTCCCATATAACCTGGACGAATATTTGTATGTTGCCTTAACCGACCATATAAGCTTTGCGATTAGTCGCCATAAGCAAGGGATACGTTTAAAAAATGCTTTATTATACGAAATTCGTAAAAATTATAAGCAAGAATATGAAATCGGTTTAAAGGCAATTGATTTTATTGAAGAAGAAACGAAGATACGTCTGGATGAAGATGAGGCAGCGTCGATTGCCTTGCACTTAGTTAATAGCGAAATTTCCGGAGAAAATATGGAAACTGCTATCCTTGTAACGGAGATGGTCAATAATATTCTTAATATTGTGAAATATACCTATCAAATGGAATTAGATGAGGACTCCATTAACTATGAACGCTTTCTTACGCATTTAAGATACTTCTCCATCCGCTTTATTCGGAAAGAAAAGACGGAAGATACTGTTGATGACTTCTTTGTGGAACAAATCCGTCAAAAGTATGTGAAAGCTTACCAATGCACAAGAAAAATAGCAACCTATCTTCAAAGTGAATTTAATTGGGAAATATCGAAGGATGAAGAAATGTACTTAACCGTACATATTCACCGTGTTACGTATCGCCAAAAAAATGGCTAACTATGAAAACGTTTAAAAAATGGTTGACTTAGGTTAAAAGTCATGGTAAATTGTAATTGTTAATTAATTAACACTAATTTAATAATAATTTTAGGAATGTTACCTATTTTGGGCATAACCTGAATTAATTTGATACACACGATAGCTATGCGTGTTTTCAAATTAGTTCAGGTTTTTTATTTACCAAAATAAAATTGAACATTCCGAAGTTTCAAAAATAAAATAGGGGAAAGAGAAGGTGGCCGATTATGAAATACGAACAATTGGCAAAAGACATTATTGCTAACGTTGGTGGAAAAGAAAACGTTAACAGTGTCGTACATTGTATTACAAGACTTCGCTTTAAATTAAAAGATGAAAAGAAAGCGAATACAGATGTGTTGAAAAATATGGATGGTGTCGTAACCGTTATGAAAAGCGGTGGCCAGTATCAGGTCGTGATAGGAAATCATGTGCCTGATGTGTATAAATCTGTAGTAGCTGTAGGTGGATTTGATTCTGCACAGCCAGTTGAGGCAGACAGTGGGGAGAAAGGGAGTCTATTCAACCGATTTATCGATATGATTTCTGGAATCTTTACGCCAATTCTTGGTGTGTTAGCAGCTTCCGGTATGATTAAAGGTTTCAATGCTTTGTTTGTAGCAATTGGTTGGCTTGATGAACAAGGTGGAACTTATGAGATTTTAAATGCTATAGGTGATGCACTATTTTACTTCTTACCGATCTTACTAGGTTATACGGCAATGAAGAAGTTTGGTGGAACACCGTTCTTAGGAATGGTTATTGCAATGGCACTTGTATATCCTGCACTGGAAGCAATTCCAAACGCTGGTGAGCCATTATACACCTTGTTCGCAGGTTCTATGTTTGAATCACCAGTTTATATTGAGTTCTTTGGAATTCCAGTAATCTTAATGACGTATTCGATGTCTGTTATTCCAATTATCCTTTCAGCATTTTTCGCAGCTAAGCTAGAAAAATTCTTTGCAAGAGTCATTCCAGACGTAGTAAAAATGTTCCTTGTTCCAATGTTTACACTATTGATTATCATTCCACTAACATTCATAATTATTGGACCTATCGCAACATGGGCAAGTCAATTACTTGGTCAAGCAACAATTTGGGTCTATGATTTAAGCCCAATTATTGCAGGGGCATTCCTTGGTGGATTCTGGTTAGTATTTGTTATGTTTGGTCTTCATTGGGGACTTGTTCCAATTGGAATTAACAACTTTACTAGCCAAGGCTGGGATCCAATTTTAGCGTTAATATTTGTTCACTCCTTTGCACTAGCAGGGGCAATCCTAGCAGTTTGGATTAAAACAAAAAATTCTAATACGAAAACACTAAGTGCACCAGCATTGATTTCTTCTATATTTGGTGTAACAGAACCGGCTATGTATGGTATTGCATTACCACTTAAAAAACCATTTATCTTTACCTTAATCTCATCTGCAATTGGTGGAGCAATGTTAGGGTTCTTCGGTTCAGTAGGTTATGTGATGGGTGGTTTAGGGATTTTCCAAATTCCTAGTTTCATATCCCCAGACGGTATTGATATGTCACTGATTGGCGCAATTATCGCGGCTGTAGTAGGATTAGTTCTAGCTTTCGTATTAACATTCTTCTTCGGAGGAATTAATAAAAATCAAGACGAAGCACCAACAGAAAAAGGAAATACTACGATAATTAACCGTAAAAGTGAATCTATTGTAAGTCCTTTAAATGGGGAAGTAAAAAACTTAGCAGATATTCAAGATGCTGCCTTTGCATCTGGAGCATTAGGTAAAGGGGTAGCGATTGAGCCAACAGAAGGTAAGTTATTTGCACCTGTATCTGGTACGGTTTCCGCATTATTCCCAACGAATCATGCGATAGGTATTACAACAGATGGTGGAGCAGAAATCTTAGTACACATTGGAATGGATACTGTTCAATTAGAAGGTAAATATTTCACTGCCCACACCACACAAGGTAACCGTGTAGAAAAGGGACAATTATTAATCGAATTTGATGCTAATGCTATTAAAGAAGCAGGTTTTGCTTTAACAACACCAGTTGTAGTAACCAATCAATATGACTATGAGATTACACTAGTAGAAGCAGATAAGATTCAATCACAAGATCCATTATTAGAAGTAACACCTAAGTAATAACAGTTCTGGCATTCGCCACTAGTAGACGAATGCCAGGTCTATACATGATGAAGGAGGAGTACAAAATGACGAAACAATTTCCAAAAGGATTTTTATGGGGTGGCGCTACAGCAGCGAACCAATTAGAAGGTGCCTATCAAGAAGGTGGAAAAGGGTTAAATCTAGCAGATGTTTTACCAGGAGGAAAAGCGAGATTACAACTACTTTCTCAAACAGGTTTTGACTTTGAAATTGATAAATCAACATATACGTATCCGAATCATGAAGGAATAGATTTCTATCACCGTTATAAAGAGGATATCGCATTGTTTGCTGAAATGGGCTTTAAAGTATTCCGTATGAGTATTGCCTGGAGTCGTATCTTCCCTAATGGGGATGAATTAGAACCAAGTGAGGAAGGCTTAGCATTTTATGACCGTGTATTCGACGAGCTAAATAAGCATGGAATTGAACCTTTAGTAACGATTGCCCATTATGAAACACCACTACATTTGATTAAAGAATATGGCGGCTGGAGAAATCGTAAATTGATTGGTTTCTTTGAGCGTTATGTAAGAACAATCTTTACTCGCTATAAGGATAAAGTTAAGTATTGGTTAACATTTAATGAAATCAATGGTGCAACCCATATGCCATTATTTGGACTTGGTTTCTCTCCGGAAAGTGAAGAAACACGCTTACAAGATAGCTTCCAAGGCTTACACCACCAATTCGTGGCAAGTGCACAAGCTGTAAAAATTGGACATGAAATTATTCCAGAATCACAAATCGGGTGTATGCTACTATATGCTCCTGTTTACTCATTTGATTCGAATCCGAATAATGTCATGCATGCTAGACAAGAATCGGATATCTTTAATTTCTTCTGCGGAGATGTTCAGGTTCGCGGGGAATATCCTTACTTTGCTAAGCGTTATTTCAAAGAGAATAATATTGAACTAGATATTCACGAAGGTGATTTAGAAACAATTAAAGAAGGAACAGTAGATTTCATCTCCTTCAGCTACTACATGTCTCGTACGGATAAAAAAGAGAAAACACCAGAAGAGCTAGGTGCAGGTAACTTAATCGGTGGCGTGAAAAATCCATTCTTAAAAGCAAGTGACTGGGGATGGGAAATTGATCCTGTTGGCTTAAGAGTTGCTTTAAATGAGCTATATGGCCGTTACCAAAAACCACTCATGGTTGTGGAAAATGGATTAGGTGCTTATGACAAAGTAGAAGAGGACGGATCAATCCAAGATGATTACCGTATCGATTATCTTCGCGAGCATATTGAGCAAATGGGCGAAGCAATTGAAGATGGTGTTGACTTAATAGGATATACAAGCTGGGGCTGTATTGACTTAGTAAGTGCATCATCAGGGGAATATTCGAAGCGTTATGGATTCATTTATGTAGATAAGCATGATGATGGTAGTGGTACACTAGAACGTAAACGTAAGAAATCATTCTTCTGGTATAAAGATGTCATTAGTTCTAATGGAGAAAACCTATAAAAATACTAAAGTCAGGGAGGGGTTTTCCTCTCTCTGATTGACTATAAGGAGGAGAAAAGATATGTCTGGATTTCCAAAAGGATTTTTATGGGGTGGCGCTATTGCAGCGAACCAAACAGAAGGTGCTTATTTAGAGGATGGGAAAGGATTAACAACAGTCGATTTACTCCCAACTGGAGATAAACGTTTTCCTGTAATGCTAGGAAAGCTTCCTTCATACGAACCTCTAGAGAACGAATTCTATCCATCCCATGAGGCAATTAATTTTTACCATCGTTACAAAGAGGACATTGCACTATTTGCAGAAATGGGATTTAAGACATTGCGTTTATCCATCTCATGGGCTCGAATCTTCCCAAATGGTGATGACACCGAGCCGAATGAAGCAGGACTGCAATTTTATGATGATGTATTTGATGAATTAAAGAAATACAATATTGAGCCACTAGTAACACTTGCTCACTTTGATGTTCCTGTTAATCTAGTAAAAGAATACGGTAGCTGGAGAAATCGCAAATTGGTAGATCTTTTTGAAACATATGCGAGAACCGTATTTACTCGTTACAAAGATAAAGTGAAATATTGGTTAACCTTTAACGAAATTAATATGCTACTCCATTTACCATTTGTAGGTGCTGGACTAGTATTTGAAGAAGGCGAAAATGAGCAACAAATCAAATATCAAGCAGCACATCATCAGCTTGTGGCAAGTGCTCTAGCAGTAAAAGCTGGCCATGAAATTATTCCAGATGCCATGATCGGATGTATGCTAGCTGCTGGGATGACTTATCCATATTCTAGTAATCCGGATGATGTAATGGATGCGATGGATAAAGACCGTGAATCCTTCTTCTTTATCGATGTACAGTCAAGAGGGGAATACCCAGGATATGCTAAACGCTTCTTCCAGGAGAATGGAATTGAACTAGAAATGAAAGAAAATGATGCAAACATTCTAAAAGAAAATACAGTCGATTATATTGGCTTTAGTTATTATTCAAGTCGTGTCACTAGTACTGATCCAAAGGTTCAAGAAAATCAAACAAGTGGAAATGTATTTGGCTCAATTAAAAATCCTTACTTAGAAACTTCAGAATGGGGATGGACAATTGACCCGAAAGGACTTCGTATTACCGCTAACCAATTATATGATCGTTATCAAAAGCCATTATTTGTCGTCGAGAATGGACTAGGTGCAGTAGATGTACCGAATGAGAATGGGGAAGTTATCGATGACTATCGTATTCAATATTTACAAGCGCATTTAAAAGAGTTGAAAGAAGCGATTCAAGATGGTGTCGATATCCTTGGTTATACGAGCTGGGGACCAATTGACATTGTTAGTGCCTCCACAGGTGAAATGAAAAAACGCTACGGCTATATTTATGTAGACCGTGATAATGATGGGAATGGAACATTAAAACGTACCAAGAAGAAAAGCTTTGATTGGTATAAGCAAGTGATCAAGACAAATGGAGAAGAGCTATAAGCAGGTAGTATAAACGGATAAGACCCCTATCATGTATAGGGAATCTTATCCATTTTTTAAAGGGGATTTTTACGTGAAATTAATTGCACTTGATTTAGATGGAACGACGTTTAACTCGAAAAAGGATATTAGTGAAGAGAATAGAAAAGCAATCCAAATGGCACAACAACAAGGACATATTGTGATGGTTCTATCAGGGCGTGCACCAAATGAGATTTTTCCTAGTTTGGAAAAGTATGGTTTACATTGCCATGTCGGAGCTAACAATGGCGCGTCTCTATACATTGACGGTCAACTAGTTAACTTGGTCAAGCTGCAACCAGAACAATGCTATAAAATAGCAAAGGAACTAGATAAAGAATACATTCCCTATACGATTTCTACACAGAAGGGTGTGTTTGCTCCTTTGGACTGGGAGCAGCGATTAGAAAGTATGTTTTCTTCAAGTACACGAAAACATGATGTTGACGATGGATTCGATCTAGAATTAATCAAAACCTTCCCCCTTGAATACGGGCATAAACATTTCAAGCAAATCGAGGATTTGATAAAGGACGAGACCAATACGATACTAAAATTTTTCGGCATTACACTAGATGTGCACCAAAAAGAGAGAATCGAAACGTTTCTCCATAAGCTAGATGATATTTCGATTGCTTCTACTTCTTTATACTTCGATATCATGCATCGTCACGCTAGTAAGGGAAATGCGCTAAGCTATATGGCAACATATTTTGAAATTCCACTAGAAGATACAGTAGCGATTGGGGATGAAAGTAATGACATTTCGATGTTTCAGACTGCTGGTCTAGCAGTTGCCATGGGAAATGCGAGTGACGAAGTGAAAAAGCATAGTGACGTTATTACGCTAACGAATGACGAAAATGGGGTTGCTTTCGCCCTGAATAAGTATGTGTTAGGTAACTAGAAGGGTTGATAAAATGAGGAAAATTATTTTTATGGATATTGATGGAACCTTGGTTAATGATAACGGTGTTATTCCAGAAACGGCCAAGCTTGCTGTACAACAGGCTCGGAAGAATGGGCATCTTGTTTTTATTTGTACTGGTCGGTCGAAAGCTGAGCTTTTCACCGAAATACTAGAAGTTGGATTTGATGGGATTATAGGGGCTGCTGGTGGCTATATTGAAATAGGGGAGCAGGTCATTTTTCATAAAACAGTAGCAAGAGAGGATGTCACACATCTCGTAAACTATTTTAATGAACACAAGATTGACTTTTACCTAGAATCAAATGGTGGCTTATTTGCTAGTAAGCACTGTAAGCAACATCTTGAGACGATTATTGAAGAAATCCTCATCGATAATCCTGATGCAAAGGAAGAAGTAGAAAAAGGGATACGTCCCTTTTATCATGCACTAATTGAAGGGGAAAATCTAATTCGTGAGGACATTAATAAGATTTCATTTCTAGGTTCTGCTATTCCTATCGATACTATTAGAAAGGAATTCGGTACGAAATTCACTGTCTTATCGAGTACGGTTCCTGTGTTTGGACGGAATAGTGGCGAATTATCGGTCCCAGGCATTAATAAGGCGACAGCCATCGCAACAGTACTAGAGTATTTAAATTTAGATAGAAACGATACATTTGGCTATGGTGATGGCATGAATGATTTAGAAATGATTGAATTCGTTCAGCATGGAATTGCCATGGGAAATGCGAAAGAAGCTCTAAAGCAAGCAGCAGATGATATTACGGATACACATGATGATCATGGTATTTTTAATAGTTTTAGGAAATATGGATTGATTTAGCACGGCTCGTGTGATTTCTAAGAAAAGGGTATTATAAAGCGAAAAAGCGATATTATACTGAAGTAAAAGAAGTAGTTAGTGGCACTTCCAGTTGTTTTACACAAACGGGAGGTGCTGTTTTTCTTTCGTGCTTTTTCCGTTTTAGGCACTAATAAATAGGTAAGTATCCTCGATTGATCTGGATGAAAAATTTATAAGAATGAATCTATCAAGTAGCCATCTCTCCCCTCTAGCATGTCTCCCTAAACCGTAAGCACATCTCACCCCCTCTTGACTATGGGGTTACTCCATACTTTAGGATATCCATAGTGATGAAATGGAAGGAAGGGACTTATATGGAAATGACAAGAGGGTTAGAAAAACAATACACACGGAAATCATTACTCGCATTCGCAGCTCCAACGATTGCAGTTATGCTATTTGTTTCTATTTATACGCTGGTCGATGGCATTTTTGTTGCACGTTATGTCAATGCAACTGCCTTATCAGCTATTAATATATTTATGCCAATTTATACCGTTATATTTGCTATTGCTTTAATGATCGGTACTGGAGGAAGTGCCATTATTGCTAAGAAAATGGGCGAGAATAACTACCAGGAGGCAAGAAGTAATTTTACATTTATTGTACTCTGTGGAATTACTATTGGAATATTGATCATGTTCTTAGGATTATTATGTATCCATCCTTTACTAGAACTTCTAGGGGCAGGCGCAAGTAGTCAGCTTTTTGATTATACGTTAGCCTATGCGAAGATTCTATTAGCGGTTAGTCCATTGCTAGTTATCCAGATGATGTTTGAAAACTTTTTTGTCACCGCGGGAAGGCCAAAATTAAGCTTAGTTATTACCCTTATTGGTGGGTCAACCAATATTGTGCTAGATTACCTTTTTATTGTGAAAATGAATATGGGGGTTGAAGGTGCAGCACTCGCCACGGCAATTGGTATCGTGATTCCGGCAATAATCGGAATCGGATATTTTAGCTATTTCAAGGGAAGTGGTCTGTATTTTGTTAAGCCAAAGGTAGATGGGAAGGTTTTCTTGAAAACCTGTATCAATGGTTCATCGGAAATGGTGACAAACTTTTCATCTTCTGTTGTAGTGTTAGCGTTTAACCTATTAATGCTACATTATATTGGGGTAGACGGTGTAGCAGCTATTACGATCATGCTTTATGTCATGATGTTCCTAACTCCTATCTTTATGGGCTATTCAGTTGGCATTGCACCAATTATCAGCTATAAGTATGGGAGCCAAGATGTCGTGCAATTACGGTTTATTGTGAAGAGCAGTTTACGTGTGATTGTGATTTGCTCCGTTGTAATTGTTGGACTATCCTATTTGTTAGGACCATTTCTAATTGAAGTGATGGTGGAAAAGGACGGCAATGTGTATCAGATTGCTATAGAGGGCTTTCACATCTTTTGTATTAGCTTTTTATTTATGGGAGTAAACATTTTTACCTCGATGTTATTTACGGCACTTTCAAATGGAAAGATTTCTGCGATTATCTCATTCCTAAGAACGTTAGTCTTTGTTCTAATTGGATTACTGGTGCTTCCATTACTCTTTGGTGTTACTGGAATTTGGATTGCCCTACCTATAGCGGAGTTTCTATCTGTATTAGTATGTATGTTCTTTATCAAGAGATATCAAAACCGGTATCAATTTGTTTAATCGAATAGAGGGGATGATGTTTTATGCAGATTAATCCACAAATTCATTTAACAACCGGGCAATTTGCGAAATTAATGAATGTGAATAAGGATACGTTATTTTATTATGATAAAATTGGGATTTTCTCTCCAGAAATCGTGACGTCGAATGGATATCGGTACTACTCTGTATATCAATCGGATGTTTTAAATGTGATTTTGACCCTTAAGGAATTAGATATGCCACTAAAGGATATTAAAAAGTATCTAGATAAACGTTCTCCAGAGAAGTTAATTCACTTAATGGAGAAGGAAGAGCAAGTACTAAATACGAAAATCAAGCAGCTGGAAGTAATGAAAAAAATAGTAGCTGAAAAAATAGCGATCACGAAAAATGCGCTCTCTGTCAATACTTCAGAAATTACGATGGAATACAGAGAGAAGGATCAATTTATTGTGGTAACGGACACGAAGCCATTAACAAATGAGAAAAGTCTCTATGACTCCATACAGCGCCACAATACGTATCTAGAGGAAAATAATATTTTATCCTCGACGGAGGGGTGGATGATTCGAGTGGAGAAAGTGTTAAACGGTGATGCAGTTCAGTATGATTATCTTTATACGAAAGTGGAAGAGGCCACCTATGCGAATCAGAAGATGGAAAGAGGACATTATTTGGTTGCTTATCATGCAGAAGGTTATGCTACGATTGAGCAAACCTATAACAGGTTAGTCGATTACGCGAAGGAGTATAATCTTATGCTAATAGATTATTTCTATGAGGATATCTTATTAGATGAGTTATCTGTTGAGGGGTTTGAGAAGTATTTAATAAAGCTTTCTGTTCCGATAAAGAGTTAGTAGAAACGAAACTAAAACGAATCATTGCTATAGAAAAGTTGGTAGTATGACAGTAAATTCGTACACTATTTTTGGTGTAGATTTGCTGTCATACTGCTCCTTTAGGGTAGAAATGAAACCAACCACAGTGAAAAACTATCTAAATATAACGAATACGGGTAACAAATAGACGGATAGATGATATACTTACAATTGTCGGCTATTTCTCTTTACATTTTATAACTGTAATGGATAGCGTAACCAGTATAAAGAATAGCCTAAAATAATCATACGAGGAGTATACATAATGAAGAGAATTTTTTGGCTAGTGCTGCTAGCGGCTTTATTGTTTATGATTAGTGCATGTTCCGCACAGGATGAAAATCAGGAGGAGCATCATGCTGCTTCGGATGAAAATGTCGGTACAGAAAGCAATCCAAGCGATGAATCAGAAAGTGAGGAAGAAGCCTCAACATCGACACCTGACTCGGCAGACGGTGCATTAGATGTAGAAAGCTACTTAAATGAGCATTATGCAATGGAAAACCTACATTATGTAGCAGAAGCATGGGAAGATGCCGAGGTGGACAAGACGAATTATACCGTTAACATTCTTCCTGATACGAAAGAATTTGGGCAAGAAATAGATGCTATTTTTAAAAATGGCTCGCCTAATGTCGATGATGAACGAACAATAGAAATGTTTGCTATGGCGGAGAAGATAATGGATGATATGCCTACGATTGACGAGACGATTCACATTGATTCCGTTAATTGGGTGTCATATGATGGAAGTAATTCGGTTATGTTAATACAAGATTATGAGAATAGTAATGTACAAGAAGGGAATCAGGATAGCGTACTAACGCAATACTCTAGTGAACAAATCGAATATGCTCGGGTTTGGTTGCAGCTTGGACCTAACCAGGATATTGATGGATTGTATGTTAACTATATTCCAGCTGGTACACCGATTAACCCGATTGATGAGACCAGTGCTAGCTATCCAGAAGATGTTATTCAGCTATCGGGTTCTCGCTTAGTGGATGGTTCGGTAACGTATAGTGGTAATGGAGATGGAACGATTAATATATACAATGTTCCTTTACGCTGGGATGGCCAGTACCCTGCAGGTGAGAAATTCTATACCGATATCATCGACAATACAGCATTAGTGTATATTGACCCAGGTAGTGATGAAAAGGTGGCGGAGCTCATCAAGTTGCTACAGGTTAGTGAATAAAAAAAGCTGGAGGATTACTCCTCCAGCACTAAAGCAACAAGCTGATCCCCCTCATCGAGCGTGAGTTTTTCCTTCAACGTAACCAAGACAATGTTGCCATTTTTCTTTTTAATACATAATGGAGTACCTGTAAATGGCAGGTCTTCCTTAAGGACAGTCTTTTTCTCTTCAATAAAGAAATTCTTTAGTTGATAGCCAATATTAACCTTTTTGTTTAATTCGGTAAAGCTTTCTCCCTCGCCAAATAATAGGTTGGCTTTAATAGAAGGTGGGAGCTCTGCCCCTTTGGAATTCTGCCTTTTAGCAGGGAGGGCAAAGATATTTTGGTAGCCAAACTCTGGAATATACGATTGGCAAACGAGTGCATTGTATGCGACATCGCCTGTCATCGCTAGCATCCTATCATACGGAGTCATATCAATATCGAATTCGCTTTGCTCGGATAAAATTTCCCCATGATATGTTTCTATCCCTAATGTTCTTGCTTGGTGTAACCGGGTATTAGACGTATCGGTAATTAATACCGGTGTCCCCATCTCTTTTAAATGAGCGGCTAATGCAATGGAAAAACTGCTAGCCCCAACCATCACGACACCAGTTGATTCATTATTAGCCAAGCCTAGCTTTCTCGCGATTGGACCAATTGAAAATCCATGTGCACAAACCGTGATCAACACTAGTGCTAAGGTTAATGGTGTTAAGATAGTAGCATTGGAATAGCCATCCTCAACCAGTATTCCTGCAAAATAACCTGAAACCGTCAGTGCGACAATCCCTCTCGGTGCAATCCACCCAACTAGTGCTCTTTCTTTTAAGGTCATTTCTGTACCAATGGTGGAAGTCCAAATAGAAAACGGCCTTACGACAAACAACATAACAAGTACAAAGGCAATAATTGGCCATGTGAAGACATCAACTATCGTTTCTCTTGTAAGGGAAGCCGTAAGTAAAATAAACACGGTTGATGTAAGCATGACAGAAATGTTCTCCATGAAATGGGTCACACTACTGATAGAGTGAACATATTTTTTCGTTCTTGCGAGTGTTAATCCCATCACCGTAACAGCCAGCATCCCAGTTTCATGCATAATCGATTCTCCGATGGTAAAGCAAATGAGCACGAAACAAAAGATGATAGGAGACTTTAGGTATTCAGGGAACCAGCCTTTTCCTGCTAGAAAACTTACTACTATTCCAATCACAATCCCCACTACCACCGCTAAAAGGGAGTCAATAAAGAATGGAATAAAATTATGAAAGCTAAACGATTCTAATGATGTAATCTTAATAATCTCATAGGCAAAGAGGGCAAGCAACGGCCCGATTGGATCAACAATAATACCTTCCCACTTTAAGACAGAAGATACCCGTGAGGTTAATTTTGCTTGTCTTAATAAAGGGATAATAACGGTAGGACCTGTTACGACAAACAGGCCACCAATAATAAACGATATTTCTAAACTAAGTCCTGCAATGAAATGAGCAGCTAAGGAGCCACCAATCCAGGCTAACGTAGTACCAAACGTGACGATTCGGAATACCGACTTCGATACCCCCTTTAATTCCCGTACATCTAAGCTTGTACTACCTTCAAATAAAATTAATGCCACTGCAAGCGAGATAATGGGACTATAAAGACTCCCAAGCGCTTCTTGCGGATTAATTAATCCGAATACCGGACCAATTAATAATCCGGCAACAGACATGATGACAATAGATGGCCATTGAATTCTCCAGGCTAACCATTGTGATAAGATACCGAGTGAAATGACAATAACAATACTAATGAGTACAAATTCTGTATGAATATCTAGTCACCTTCTTATGTTATATGTAATGAATAAGCGTATTTTATCACTGGCTTCGTTCAATAGCTAATGTAATGTTTTATTTTTTTGCTAACATAGAAAAATGAATACGACTACTAACATCTTATCCCCAAATTCCTTTTCTATTAGGGTGAAAATAGAAAAGGAAGCAGGGCAGACGAGTTCTTTCGTTAGTTCTTTGCAAATTCACCATCAATTTCAACGGTTTGAAAGATGTTAATAAACGCTTTGTCATCGTGTTGACGAACGATTTCTTTAATTTTCACGGTCTCATAACGGGTCACGACCATCATTAGAATTTGTTTCTTTTCTTCTGTATAACCACCGAATCCCTCCGTAATCGTAATCCCACGATAAACGGATTGCAGTAATTCCTTTCTAATTTGATCTCCTTTTGATGTCACAATCTGCATGGTCAGTTTGATATGACTGGTGTGAATCGCATCGATAACTTTCCCGGTCAAATAAATAGATAAAAGGGTATATAATGCAATGTCCCAGCTAAAGATAGCACCAGATAAGAGGACAATGATACCATTCATTCCGGTAAGCAGTAGCCCTACACTAATATTACTATTACGGGAAATAATAATCGCGATAATGTCCAGACCACCAGAGGTTCCGGAATATTTCAGTATGATACCGACTCCAATTCCACCAATAATTCCTCCAAAGATGGTTGAAAGCAAAATATCATCCGTTATCGCAACTACCGGTAAAATATATAAAAAGAAAGATAGGGACACGACACAAATCAACGTATTCACGGTAATCCTCTTCCCTAATTTAACATAGCCCAATAAGAGTAACGGTAAATTAAAGATAAAGGTCAGAATTCCGATATCAAGTGGTGTAATGAGCCCAACCAAAATAGCTATCCCGCTAACGCCACTACTTAAGATACCAAAAGGGACCAGAAAGAAATTAAAGGCAAATGCAACAATAAAGGATCCGATGATGACGATTATATTTTTCATGATGTAACTCTCCCTAGTGTATGTAAATTAGTATCTTTAGTTAAAATTCTGCTGAATCATCTAAATGGGCGTTGTCTGCCTGTGAACTACTAATTTACAGAAATAATCAAGCTGTTTTCTTGCTCGCTGTATGGTTTCCTCATCTACTATTGGTATTTCCCTCTGTTTATTGATTGTTTGATCCAATAGGTAGAGGCCTTTTAAATTATGCGCCTTTAATGTGGCTAATAGTGGCTTCAGTGTATATTCGAGGGCTAAAAGATGGGAAGGACTCCCACCAGTCATAATCGGAAGGACTGGCTTATGCTTCAACACATCCTGTGGCAGAAGATCAATGAATGCTTTTAACACCCCGGAATAAGCTCCCTTATAAACAGGTGACCCAATCAGGATACCGTGGGCATTTTCGATTAATGCTGTCATTTGTTTTATTTTTGGACTGTTTATATTCATGTCAAAAAGATCTTGATAGGCTACATCCTTTACCGACATATGGGTGACTGAAAATTGTCTCTCATGTAATAGGCTCCCGAAATAACGTAATACCTGCTCAGAGCCAGATAATGTAGCAGTACTACCAGAAATTATCACAATCTCACTCATTCCTATTCTCATCCTTTCCTATTTCCTTGCATTGATTCATTAGAAAACGCACATTCGGCCCTTTTCGTGAATGTGTTTTTTCTTAGCATATACTTACTATCAGCAAAAAAATCCCTTATTCTTCTAATGAGAATAAAGGGATTTTACATTGTTGTATGTAATCTCTTATCTCCCAAGAATAATCTCGTCGGAATTAGCACCTTTCTGACATGATATATCAGAGGTTGCTGAAGCGTCATCGGGCCTGGTCCCTCGACTTCTCTTGATAAGAAGTAGTGGTGTGCAATTATTGTTATATTCTATTCGAACAATTCCTATCAGTCAAGTAGGAATTAATGATTGACAAGGTGGAAAGGGTTACTTTATGATAGAGGAAATAATCAAATAATTTTTGATCTTATCAAGAGAGGTGGAGGGACATGGCCCTTTGAAGCCTCGGCAACAGGTTCTTTCATAAGAATACTGTGCCAATTCCATCAAGCAATTGCTTGGAAGATAGGAGAGTGCATACTTATTTTTAGTCGTCATCTCTTTTCCTATCTAGGGAAGGAGATTTTTTTGTTTTACAGATAGAACACAAGTGGATGAGGAGGAAGTTTTATGAAGTACGGATTTTGGTTACCGATTTTTGGCGGGTGGTTACGTAATGTCGAGGATGAAAAGATGCCACCAACGTTTGACTATGCAAAGAAAGTAATTCAATCAGCAGAAAAATGGGGCTATGATACTACCTTAATTGCGGAGCTTTACTTGAATGATATTAAAGGCACAGACAAGGATTCCTTAGAGGCATGGTCTCTAGCCGCAGCTTTAGCAGCCGTAACAGAAAAAATCGAGATCATGACAGCGGTTCGTCCCGTGTTTCATAATCCAGCTGTTACAGCAAAAATGGCGGCAAACATCGACCATATTAGTAATGGACGCTTTACCTTAAATGTTGTTTCTGGCTGGTGGGCCGAGGAGGCGAAGCAATATGGTGGTGATTTTACCGCACATGATGAAAGATATGACCGAACAGCAGAGTTTATTGAGATTTTGAAAGGATTATGGACGGAGGAAACCTTCTCCTATCAGGGCCAGTTTTATCAAATAGAGAACACCAAGCTTTCCCCTAAACCTGTCCAACGGCCAAACCCAATTTTATATGCGGGTGGCGAAAGTGAGAAAGGGAAACAAGTCATTTCATCGCTTTGTGATGCGTATGTCATCCATGGACATACAGTGGAGGAGGCGCAAGCCAAGATTGCTGATATGAAACAGCGTAGACAAGAAGCAGGACGAGAGCCTTTCCGCACAATTGGCATGGCAGCCTACGTCATTTGTCGTGATACAGAGGAAGAAGCTCAGGAAGAATTAAAACGAATCACAACCGTAAACGACCTAAGTGGATATGCAGGATTTAAAGACTTTACATCGAAATCAGAGCTGGAACAGCAGATTCAACTACAGGATTATTCCGTATCCAATCGAGGAATTCGTCCAAATCTGATCGGCACACCGGAGCAAATCGCGAAACAAATCATCGCCTTTGAGCAGGTAGGGGTAGACTTACTATTGTTACAATGCTCCCCACAGCTAGAGGAATTAGAGCGATTCTCAAAACAGGTAATGCCTAAAGTAGAAGAATTGCGCTCCGCATTAACAAATTAGAAGCAGGGGGTTTTTTATGATGAGTAAAATTTATGTGATACATGAGAATAGCCGAATGGACCGAGCATTTATTCAAGCGATTGGAAGAGTTAGATTTACCCTATGAAGATTGGAATCTAGTACATGGCACGGTGGACCTTACCTCCGTTCCACCTGAAGGAGTTTTTTATAGCCGTATGAGCGCCTCCTCCCATACAAGGGGACATCGCTTTGCCCCAGAATTAACAAGTGCGGTTCTTTCCTGGTTGGAGCATCATGGCAGGGTCGTCATTAATGGAAGTCGTGTGCTCCAGCTAGAAATAAGTAAGGTCCTACAATATTTGGAGCTTGAGAAATTCGGAATTAAGACCCCGAGAACGATTGCCGCAGTTGGAAAAGCTGATATTTTAAAGGCAGCGAAGGCATTTGAAGGGAAGAAATTTATTACCAAGCATAACCGAGCAGGAAAAGGGCTTGGTGTACAACTTTTCACTTCGGTGGAGGCATTAGAGCAATATTTAGACGGGGATAGCTTTGAAGAACCAGTCGATGGTATCACATTGCTTCAAGATTATATCGAGTCCCCGGAATCCTATATCACGCGTTGTGAATTTGTTGGCGGGAAATTTCTCTACGCCGTTCGCGTTGATACGTCAGAAGGTTTTGAACTATGTCCGGCAGACGCATGCACAATAGATGATCTCTTCTGCCCAGTAGGCGAAGAAAGCTCCCAACCAGCAAAATTCCAGATAAGAGAAGGATTTAACCACCCGATCATCGAAAAATATGAACAACTACTAGCAGCTAATCACATTCATATCGCTGGAATTGAATTTATTGAGGATAAAGATGGCAATATTTTTACCTATGATATTAATACGAATACAAATTATAATAGCGAAGCAGAAGCAAACGGTGGGGTATATGGAATGCTTGCGGTTGCAGAGTATTTAGGGAAGGAATTGGCGAAGGTTGTGGAGTTGGTAGATTTGTAGAGTGTGTGGGTAGGCTTGGGCTCGCGCGGGTGTAGGTGTATTTCGCGCGAGAAAGGATAAGTGTCGCGCGAGGAATAGTGAAAAAAGCGCGAGCCTGGAGTGAAATCGCGCGGGGTAGTGAATGTGGCGTGAAAGGTGATGGGAGTCGCGCGAAAATGGGAGAAAGTGTCGCGAGTTAAAGGGTTTCTCGCGCGAAAAGGGTAGAAAGTCGCGCGAGAGTAAGTTTGATTGAGAACGGAAAGTAGAGTTCGCGCGGGGAGAAGTAAAAAAAGCGCGAGCCTGTGGAGAAATCGCGCGGGGTAGTGAATGTGGCGCGAAATAGGATAAGGTTCGCGCGAAAAGGGAAGAAAGTGCCGCGAGTTTAAGTGATTCCCGCGCGAAAAGGAATGAATCTCGCGCGAAGTAGTAGTAAAACTTCGCGCGATTTCTTTCCATGTATAAATGAATTAAAATGCTGCGGTCCATCCACCATCTGCGGTGATGACTGTACCATTTACAAAGCTAGATTCGTCGGATGCTAGGAATAATGCAACTTGTGCTACTTCTTCAGGTTTTCCAATGCGTGGGATAACACCTTGGACTGGTTTGGTGCGCTCCATTCCAAATGGGTTAATGTTTTTCATGGATGCAGAAATGTTGGTTTCCACTGCACCTGGAGCTATTGCATTACAGCGGATGCCTTTTTGTGCATACATGTAGCCGGTATTTTTAGTAAGACCAATTACCGCGTGTTTAGAGGCTCCGTATGTTGCACCAGCATGGGCACCATTCATGCCACCTGTTGAAGCGGTGTTGATGATGTTGCCTTTTCCTTTTTCCAAGAAAATAGGAATGGCTTTGCGCATGGCACGCATAACACCCTTCGTATTAATGTCGAAAATTAAATCCCAACGCTCGTCCAAAATATCGCCAACAGGTTCAAAGCCATCCATAATACCAGCATTGTTAACTAAAATGTCTAATGTTCCAAATTCATTTACTGCTGTGTCAATCATGTTATCGATGTCTTCTTGTTTTGCGACGTTTACTTGAATAGCCTTCGCTACTCCACTGTTTTCTTTGATACCGCTTACAACCGCTTCCGCACCGTCCAGGTTTAGATCGGCAACAATCACTTTAGCACCTTCACTAGCATAAAGCTCTGCAATAGCCTTCCCCATTCCAGATGCTGCACCAGTTACAACGGCAACTTTGTCTTTTAATTTCATGTAATCTCCTCCTATACTTGTCAAAAATAATGAACATGTGTACAGTAAAATTATACGACAGCTCTTCGTGATTAACAAACAACGAAAAGTCGGAAAAACGTTGATTAGTCAACACTTTAGGAAGCATATGTTGATTTTAGGGGTGAAAAAATTTGAAACATGATTTAAGAGTGATCAAAACGCAGGAAAGTTTACGCCATGCTTTGTTGGAATTATTGAAAAAGAAGCCTTTAGAGGATATTTCGGTAGCGGAGTTATGCCGCTTAGCACAGATTAATCGTGGGACATTCTATTCGCATTACAAAGATGTGCATGAAGTATTTAAGCGCTATTTAGAAGTGATTGTGGATGATTTTAGACGGGCTTACGAGGAACCGTATCTTAAAACAAGTTTTAACATAGAAAAAATGAGTGCAGACATGATCCAAATTTTCCATCATGTGAAAAAATATCAATCCTTTTATCAAATTGTCTTTGACCGACAGATTCCGATGATGTATTATTATTTGCTTTTTGATACGGTTCGTTCGTTTATACAAGAATCACTTGAGCAGTCAAAGCTAGTACCGGATAGTACAGTACATATCGATTATTTAATTAGCTACCAGTCCAATGCCATCCTCGGATTGTTAATGGAATGGCATCGACAGGATTACCAATCATCCGCTGAAGAATTAAATGAACAATTAATCATGATTCTCTCGCTTAATAGCCCGTTTCGAGCAGGGCGGGGTTAGGATATATTTGTTTTTAAAAATTCCATATCTTCTTTGGTCAAGGGCTGTTGGTTAATGGTTAGGGAGCTTGGCTTGGTGATGTATCCATTCTCTAAATCTTTTTCTGGTAGGTAGCTCGGAATGGGGTAATCGACCAGGTTTCCGGCAATATCATAAAAAAGATAGCCCTCTTTTTCGTCGTAAAGAAATGAGTTAATTTTCATATTTGGTGTTATAAATAAGGTCATTTTCTCCTCATCATTCCAAATCATCTTGATGAGGACTTTTTATTTAGTTTCTTTTCTACTAATGCTTTCCATGTGGTTAATGAGATTTCCATTGTTGTTCCTCCGAGTTATTGATGTGTTTTAGTTTACCACGAATGAGGTAATTATTCTCTTCTCATACTATAGATGGATGTCTTATTACGGTCATAAGGAAGATGAACTGATGGAAGAATTTAAGTTAACCGCGGAGGATGGGCTAGAATTATCTGTAGCGTTGTTTGAGGCAGTTAGTCTGCGGGAGTATGAGCCTGCTTCGGGAGAATATGTGGCCGTGTGGGGAGAGGATGAGCCCGAAGTGAGAGAAGATGCGCCCGTGCGGGGAGAGGATGAGCCCAAAGTGGAAGAAGATGCGCCCGTGCGGGGAGAGGATGGGCCCGAAGTGAGAGAAGATGCGCCCGTTCTGCGAGAAGATGAGCCCGAAGAGGAGGAAGATGCGCCCGTCCAGCAGATACATGAGCCCAAAGTGAGAGAAGATGCGCCCGTCCTGGGAGAGAATGAGCCCAAAGCGGAAGGAGATGCACCTGCCCTCCGGATACATACGCCCAAAGTAAAAGAAGATGCGCCCGCCCCGCAAGAACATACTAAGAAATCAAAAGCAATAGTTCAAATCATTCATGGTGCGAACGAGCATAAGGAACGGTATTATGATTTTGCTAACTATTTGGCTAGGCATGGGCTAACTGTCATTATTTCCGATACACGGGGGCATGGTTATTCTGTTAGTAAGGATTATCCATTAGGGTATATGAATGGTGTGGAAGAGATTGTGGCAGACCAGCTTCTTATTACGCGCTATGTGAAAGAGCGGTTTCCTAATCAGGATGTTTATTTAGTTGGTCATTCCCTTGGGTCTATCTTTGCTAGATGTTATCTGCAGGAGCATGATCATGAGATAAAGAAGCTAGTATTAAGTGGAACCGCTAATTATGTACCAGGGGTTAGCCTTGCTCTTATGATTGGTAGCGTGCTTTCGTTTTTCTCTGGTAGGCATGGCTATAGTAAAATCCTCCGTGATATGGGTGGCAATAGCGAGGACAATTCCTGGCTTAGTTATAATGAGGAAAATATCGAGAATTATCTTCTTGATCCTTTGTGTAATTATGAATATCAAAACAGTGCCACCTTAACGGTATTTAGCGCAGATCGTGAGCTACATCGCTTTCACAAATATCAATGCAGGAATCCGGAGCTGAAGATTCTTAGTATCGTTGGGGCTGAGGATCCGATTACAGGTGGAGCGAAAGGGTTGATGGATTCTTTAGGTTCTTTGCGAAAAGTGGGGTATAAGCATATTACGAGTAAGGTGTATCCGAGGATGAAGCATGAGGTGTTGAACGAGGTGGAGAATGCGGTTGTTTATCGGGATGTGCTGGAATTTTTGTTGGAGTGAATATTCTTAATGCCGTTATAGGGCTGTCAGTTTTCTATGCTAATGTAGTCGCTACAAGCAATCTAAGTTGGCCATTTTGATGTATGATGAAAAAAGAAGTAAGCGCGATTCATTGGACTTGGGGCGGTTACTTCTTTTTATATTGGATATGGAATTTTCCGTAAATGCTAGACAAAATGGAGCATCTAGGATGCGGAATTATCTTTTCCTCGCTTCTTCTCGATAAAAATCCAAGCATAGTAGAATACCCAAAATAATAGGACTACTAGTGTTGCGAAATATTTTTGACCTATAGGAAGATAAATTGCCAATAGAACAGCAATGATGAGAAAGGGTGGTAAAAGTATTCCGTATTTTTTCCAGTGCATAGGATGTTCTCTCCTTTATCATCACATTTTACCACAAATAAACAGATTATTCTTTCATTATCCTGAGAACTTTTCTCTAAAATAAGCAGCAGCCTGTATCATCTTAGCCCCATACCAAAACATCTCCCCGTCGACAATGACTGGTTTTACATCGGGTAACATCGCTTGAAATTCTGTTATATGTTTTTCCCGGAATGGGTATGGTTCGGTGGCTAATAAGATGAAATCAAGCTCTGCTTGGCGAAAATCTTCTTCTGTGACTGCTGGATATCTGCCTTCCAGCGCTGTGAAGGGGTTAGTAAAGCCCATTTCCGTAAGTAACGATTGAATGTATGTGTCTTTTCCCACGACCATGTACGGTCTTTGCCAAATGACATAGGCAGCGCGTTTGCCCTTTACATTTGGTAGATGTGAGATTTCGCGTTGAATTCCTTCTACTAGATTGGTAGATTCCACCTCTCGCTCCGTTAATCTTCCCACATCAGCAATCATCCGATAAACATCTGCAATGCTTTTCACTTCAAAGACGAAGACAGGGTAAAACTGCTCAAGTGTCTCGACAATCTCTTTCGTATTCTCTTCTTTTTCCGCGATAATAAGATCAGGCTTTAAATCATGAATGCGGTCAAGCTTAATTTCCTTTGTTCCCCCGATGTTTATCGCTTGTTGGACTTTGTCCTTTGGATGAATACAGAATCTTGTGCGTCCAACGATTTTATCTTCTAGTCCTAGGTGGTACATCGTTTCGGTGATGGCTGGGACTAGGGAGATGATTCGTTTTGGTGGGTGGGGGAGGGTTAGGGTTCGGTTTAGGTGGTCTTGGATGGTTTGCATGGGTGGGACCTCCTTTCGTCATAAAACTTAGAGATATTATAGCAAAATGATAAATGGAAAAGTAGGCTTTTTAACTACAAGGTTCAATATACAGTTAAAAATATATGCATTACTTTTTTTGCTTTATCCCATGGGTTTTCTTAATATTATACGATTAACATGATCGGAGAAACTGAATTATTCTCCATGGTTTTTGTTGAAGCTAGATGTAAGAGGTTAAGCAGGCTTTATTGTGATTAGTTCATTGTATTTGGTTAGAAGAAGGTCATGTCCCTGAGCCTTTTCATATATATTTCAAGTATTCTTCCTAATAAGTTATAATGTTATTATAAGTAATAAGAACTATCAGGAGGAAAATATGAAAAAAGATATACATGTAGTTGGAGCAGTTATAGTAAAAGATGGAAAAATTTTGTGTGCGCAAAGAGGTCCTGGTAAATCGTTGGCATATAAGTGGGAGTTCCCTGGTGGAAAAATAGAAAAAGGTGAACTACCTAAAGAAGCTTTACAAAGAGAAATTAAAGAGGAAATGAAATGTACAATTGAAGTTGGAGATCAAGTCGAACATACAAGTTATGAATATGATTTTGGAATTGTTCACCTAACAACTTTTATTTGCAAGCTTAATGAAGGAAATCCTATATTAACTGAACATGTAAATATAAAGTGGTTGCAACCCAGTGAACTCCAAACTTTAGACTGGGCACCAGCTGATATTCCAGCAATAAATAAATTAGCTGAGGAAGTTAATTTATAGTCTATTCACTATAATAAGTTAATCTCGTATAAGGTTATGCTGGAGGAAGGATGGTATTAATGGAGCAACTAATCGATGATTTAAAATCAGCATTACATAAAGGGTTTATAGATAGCAAAATTAAAAGTTATGGTAGTCATTCTCCTAAATTATTGATGAATAACCAGCAAAATAATGAGAACGTTTTAACTTCAATTGTAGAGGAGTTAGATCATTGTAAGAGTTTTTTATTTTCAGTAGCATTTATTACTGAGAGTGGCTTAGCTACATTGAAATCACATTTATTGGACTTGAAGAAAAAGGGCATTAGAGGACGTATCTTAACGTCTACATTTTTAAACTTTAATCAGCCTAAAGTATTTAAAGAATTACTAAAGATTACAAATGTAGAGGTACGATTAGCTGAAGTAGAAGGCTTTCATTCTAAAGGGTACATATTTGAAAGAGAAAATTATTACACATTAGTGGTAGGTAGTTCTAATTTAACTGCGAAGGCATTAAAAGTGAATCACGAATGGAATGTCAAACTTACATCACATGAAAATGGTGAATTAATTCATCATTTTAAGGAGCAATTCGAACAAATCTGGGAACAGAGCACACCTTTGAATGATGGGTGGATAAATAAATATGAAAAGAATTTTACTCCGATAGATTTTAAGTCTGCAGAAAAATTGCTAGATTTCCCGGTGGATTATAATCATAATCCACTAGAAGAAGCGTTGAATATTACCCCAAATAAAATGCAACAAGCTGCATTAAAGCAAATTAATGCTCTAAGAAGTAAAGGGCATGATAAAGGATTGGTAATTTCTTCAACTGGTACAGGTAAAACGTATCTTTCAGCTTTTGATGTAAGACAATTTGCACCAAGACGTATGCTGTTTATCGTCCATCGGGAACAAATCCTTAATCAAGCTAAATCAGATTTTAAGAGAATTTTAGGAGGACTGGAGAAAGATTTCGGAATACTGTCTGGTTCAAGTAATGAGACTGATGCGAGATATTTATTTGCAACAATACAAATGATATCGAAACAAGAGAAATTAGAGAATTTTAGCCGTGATGAATTTGATTATATTTTAATTGATGAGGTACATAAAGCAGGTGCGAAATCCTATTTAAAGGTCATTGATTATTTTACCCCGAAATTCTTATTGGGTATGACTGCAACTCCAGAGAGAACTGACGATTTTAATATTTATGAGTTGTTTAATTATAACATAGCCTATGAAATTAGATTACAGGAAGCATTAGAAGAAGATATGCTCTGTCCGTTCCACTATTTTGGTGTGACTGACTTGGAATATGAAGGAAAATTAATCGACGATACTACAATTCTTTCAAGATTGGTTACAAAAGAACGTGTGAATCACATTCTAGATAAGATTAATTATTATGGATATTCCGGTGAAAAAGTTAGAGGTTTAATGTTTTGTAGTCGGAAGGAAGAGGCAGTCAAACTATCACATGCATTGAATGATCGAGGTCTAAAGACGATAGCTTTAACGGGGGAAAATTCCCAAGAAGAACGAATGCTACAAGTATCTAGATTAGAAAATGGTGAATTGGATTATATTTTGACGGTTGATATTTTTAATGAAGGTATTGATATCCCAAGTATAAACCAAGTTGTTATGTTAAGACAGACGCAATCCAGTATTATTTTTATTCAACAACTTGGGCGTGGATTAAGGAAACATAATTCAAAGGATTTTGTTACAGTAATTGATTTTATTGGAAATTATAAGAACAATTACCTTATCCCAATAGCATTGTCTGGAGATAAGTCGCAGAATAAAGATAATATTAGAAGACAAACATCAGAAACTAGTTATATTAAAGGGGTTTCAACAGTAAACTTTGAAGAAATTGCTAGAAAGCAAATCTTTAAGTCTATTAACAATAGTAATCTAACAGCAGTTAAAGTTTTAAGAGAAGCTTATATGAATTTAAAAAATAGGTTAGGAAGAGTACCAGATTTAATTGACTTTGTTATTAACCATTCTATTGATCCAACAGTTATAGTGGATAAGTTTAAAAACTACTATCAGTTTCTTTTGAAGATGAATGAAGAAATTCCTGGATTAAGTTCTTATGAGGAAAAAGTACTTACAATGGTATCCATTGAACTTTTAAACGGAAAACGAAAGCATGAATTAGTGCTTTTAAAATTACTTATGGGGAATATGAGAGTGACCGAAGAAAAGTATATAAATACTTTACGTGAATCTGGATGTTCAACTGATGATGGGACTATAGACTCTGTGCGTCGCATATTTGATCTCTCTTTCTTTACTCAATCAGATAAGAAAAAGTATGGAGAAGAGCCAATAGTAATATTTAGTGATGAGGAATACGCATTTAATGAAACAATAAAAAATAGTCTTCAATCTAATGAATATTTTCGTCATTCTCTAAATGATATAGTAGAAAGTGGTTTTGAAAAAAGTCACAAGTATGCTTGTAATCAATCACTTACCTTATATGAGAAATACTCAAGAAAGGATGTATGTAAGCTCCTAAACTGGAATAATGATGAGAGTTCCACTATGTACGGCTATAAGCCTAAACATGGTACTTGCCCAATCTTTGTAACTTACCACAAGGATGAAGAAGTAGAATCAAGTGTTAACTATGGTGACGAATTCATAACACCCGAAACATTTAAATGGTATACAAGAAGTAATAGAACACTACAATCAAAAGAAGTCCAAAAAATTATCCATGCTGAGGAAAAAAACATGGATATTCATCTCTTTGTTAAAAAGGATGATGATGAGGGCAGCAGTTTTTATTACCTTGGAAAGGCTAATCCTGATAAAAAAACGGTCAAACAAGATACTATGCTTGATAAAAATGGCAACCAAATACCGGTAGTTCATATGAATATGATCATGGAAAAACCTGTTGATAATAGGTTATATCGGTATATAGTAGAGGGGATAAACGATTAACATTGTAGTTTTTTTGGATACTGTAGGCAGCCCAAGGATAAGTCGAATTTTTAACAGTCATCGACTCTACCTTTAAAGCATTTTGTCCTTATAATGATTGTTGGCTGGGATAGATAATCGAAAGAGATCCCAGCCAAACCCCACTCACTTCCTCAAAAAATTCTCCGTATAAAACGGCTGATTCTCCTCATTAAAAGCAACCCCAACCGCTAAGGAATCAAATCCAGCTTTTAAGATATTTTCCCTATGACCCAGCGAATTCATCAATCCTTCATGGGCAAAGATACTGCTTGGTTGACCGGTTGCGAGGTTTTCGCCAGCTCCACGGAAGGATATGGCGTCGTCGGCCATTCGGTCAAAGGGGGATTTTCCTTCTAGGTTTTCATGGCTAAAGTAGTTATTCTTCGCCATGTCTGCACTGTGATCACGGGCTGTTTTTCGTAATGGTTCTTCCCAAGAAAGGACAGAGAGCCCTCGCTTTACTCGTTCAGCATTCGTAAGGTCGAATAATTGATATTCTAATCCTTGTTGTAATGCAGGTGTTGCATCTCCAAAATAGGCTGCTTTCTGTTTTTCTAAATCAGCGCTGATGATTTGAATAGCAGTCACTCTATTGTTTTCATGCAGATCATAAAAGATCGTGACATAATTGTTATCGATTAGAAAGGTATTGTACTCGTCGGTTTCTTGTACCTGGTAGAGAATCCTCCCCTTGCGAATCGCTTTAATCGGGTCATCTAGAGTGGACAATACGTCATTTCTCGAACTGTTGAATGTTATTCCGACTTTCGATGCTAATAAGTCTTGATTCGTGTATAGTCCAGCAACCTTGTCTGAGGAATCATACGCTACCATGAGGAAGTTATGGTAATTCTCATGGTAGGTAGCCCATTCGACGCCGTATTCATTTAATGTGGAACGCTTTGGTTTTCCAACTTGTTTTTCCACCTCGGAGCGCATATCACCAATTTCAATATTATGGATTGAAAAGGTTTGATCTGTCGGCTGCGTTAATTTTGGCGCTTCTGGTGTTGGTTCTGTAGGAGAAGTATTCTCCTTATTCGAGCTGAACTTATTCCAGAGAAGCTCAAATTCTTGTTTAAGGGTATCCAGTGTTAAGGCAATTCTGGGACTATCCATTATTTCTTCTACATCGTGCTTCATTTTGTCATAAGTACCTCGGTAGCCAGATTCCTGGAAGGCATCACCATAAAAATGCCAAAGTACCCCTATCAATAATACTAAAAATAGTATAGTTCTTAATTTAGGCATGATCGTCATCCTTATTTTTATAGCTTTCTAGATTATTCGTAATAACAGTATGAACAAAAGGGTGGGGAAATAGTAGTTTGAGAATTAAAATATTATACGACAATGTTTATTCAAAGGAAACAGTAATTGCTTATTTGATTCGGAGTTTTTACTGAAAATTAACATTCCTATGAAATGGGAAGCGATCTTGTACTATTAAAAATTCCAAATAAGCATGTAATATTCTATTTCGTATTATTGGTGTTTAAACAAAGCGCTTTTATCTATCTCTTAACTCATTTAATTCTGGAATTTGTTTATAAATATCTGATAGCTTATCGACAACTTCTAATTTCATTTTATCCCCGCCATTCCCCGTCATAGCAGTATTAACAAATCCATAGGTTAATTTTAACAACGATTTAGCATCCTCTTCCGAAAGATGATTAATAGCATGTATCGTATTCTCAAACTCATTAGTCTCTCTATCTTTCAATATAATCCCTCCATCTAACATAGATTCCTTAAAAACTAACTTGCTCACCTTGTTTAACGCGTGCGCCCGCTTATGAAATTTATCATTGTTTTCCAGTTAAGATTTCAAATACCCTCTCGGAAGCTGCTTCAGATAACGTAACATAATTCGATTGTCGACGATGATCAGTTCTAATGTTCCATTTTCATTTAACCAAACATGGTGTTCATAAGAATTCCAAGTAAATTGATAATCTGGGGGACGTATATCAAGTTTGATATTCTCTTGCCAATCGGCATTATCTAAAGCCTCGATAATTTCATTAACTACTTCCCTATCATCTATTTCATTAATTAGTTCATAGTTCCCATTACTATTTTTTTGTTTAACTATTACAGGATTACCGTCCCACGTATTACTATAAACTCTTTCTTTTGTGGAAAGGTTCATTTCGCTATTACTATTAGGTGCATCTTGACTACATCCAACCAAACTGATCCCCATTACGAGGATTAACAAAACTAGTTTTTTCATAACTTTACCTCAATGCCATTAAATGGTTACATTTCCTTACTAATCTTGCTTATTCGTATATAACTACTATCTAAATACTAACATAATATTCCAATATAGGATTAATCGTATAGAAAAAGACGATCCAATTCAAAGACCGCCTTATAACCTTGCCCCGACATCATGGAAGATTCTATTGATACCACTTGGGTTTTAATCTACTGAAGTAATCATGATCTTCTAAATACATATACACTTTATCTAACATCTCATTCATGTTGTTTGGAATAGTTTTTAAAGTCCATACTACAGTGGAGAAAACGCACATTGCTAAGTATAGTGAATACAATCTCCAAAAAGCTTCATCTGGTTCTTTATTATTAAAATAACCTTTGATTTGTCCAATTGAAAAGGGTATGCTTACTCCACGACTGAAAATTCCTATCTTCAGAAATTCGTGAATAGGATCACCCCAATCATACCTGCCAAAGTCAATAACTCCCGCGAATTTTTTATTATTCACAATGATGTTTCCAAGGTGAAAATCATCATGTTGAAATACGTTCGGGCGTTGTTTCATGAGATGAATATTCTCATCAATAAAATTCATGATGATATGATCATTTTTAACTTTTACCCCACAATCTAAGTAGGCATCTATATATTTGTTATGTTTTGCAACTTTCCTTGAATACCACGAAGAAATATGTGCTGGAGCAGATAATTGGTGCATTTTTCTTAATTCTATTCCAGCCTCAATACCAATATTCAATTGCTCTTGTTCTGAGTATTTTAGGATTTCATTCTCAGCATCCTTGCCCTCTATATAGGATGTGACCATATATCCTCGATTACCTACCTCACCAATTGAAATCGGTTTTGAACAGGTAACATTATAATCCTGCATCTTTTCTAAAATAGAGTATTCTGTCTTCTTTACTTCCAACTCTTCTAAATCAAACATCCGAAGTAGAAATTTATTGTTACCATCTTGCATATGTATAAGAAATTTTTCATCTGAGGAAAACCCCTTTGTAATTTCAATAATTTCTTTGTAATCGCTTATTATTGGAATCTGTTTTATTAATGTTTCACTCACAACCTCACCCCTGGTATTATGGAAATTAACTTTATAATCTAGTTATCTATGAAAAAATGGATTTCTTCCTTTCATTAAACCTGTCCTCCATACTTTTAGGCCTGCTAGTTGGTTTCGTATCAATATCTAACTATCACTCTGGATTTCATTATATTGCATTATCGTAGCTGTGACAAAATGCAATATTAATTATTCTTAGAAGTCCTTTGTCATCACTTTAGATTCTTAGAACTTAGGTGTATCAATATATCAAGTAAATACTATATTGTCCTATAAAACAATCAAACCATTCCCATCCTAAACAAAAATGCTTTCTATCATTCAACTCAATCCTAACAAATTTTTTCACCACCAATGCCTCTTTTTCCTCCCTCGCCACGATTATAACTATGAAGAACCAAAACAATCCGAAATAAACCAACAACTTGCTAAAGGAAAGGAGGTCTATCATGGAACGTCGAACTTTAACGGTCAAGGAAGTTGCCAATTATCTAGGTGTGCACACGGATACGATCTACACCATGGTCAAGCTAAAGCAGATTCCACATCTAAAGCTACGGAATCGGATTTTATTTACGAAGGATTCCATCGATTTATGGGTACAAGACGAGGCGAAGAAGAGTCTGGAAAATGAATAAAAAAAGCTAGGAAAGTGAGGGAATGATAATGGATTTTAATTTGGAAACGATGGCTTTTCGAAAATGGGCAAAGAAGCATAAACTAACGAATAGTGCAATTTCCTTGTGGTATGCCTTAATGGAAGTGAATGCTACCGTCGGGTGGAAAAGGAAGTTCAATGCACCAAATTCTACCCTTCAGGAAATAACAGGTTTATCGAAGCAGGGGCTTATTAATGCGAGAAATATGCTAAAGGAGAACAAGTTAATTCATTATAAGAAAGGATCAAAGGGGTGTGCTGGGGAATATCAACTTATTTCCTTAGTCCAAACACTTGACTCATCTGTCCATTCTGTTGACCAGGCAGTCCAAATTGTAGACCCCTATCGGTCAAAATATTTGCCCATACATAGACAAAGACATGGACAAGGACAAGAAAGACAGATGGATGAGCAAGCGATTATTTATTTTTATGAAGCACATATTGGCATGATGAGTATTTTCGGACGGGAAGAATTGCTCAGCTATAGGGATAAGATGTCGGATGAATTGATTTTGGCGGCGATTGAGCATGGGGCGGATAACGGTGCGAGGACGGTAAAGTATGTGGTGAGAATTTTAGAGGAATGGCTTGAAAATGGGCTGGAGACGGTAAAAGACGTGCTAGCTTATCGGAAGGCTCGGTTAAAACAGGTGCAAAAGACTGTTCCATTTCCGAAAAATAAGCAGGATGATTATCAGGCGTTATTTGATGAATTGAGGAGGGAGGGCTAGTGAACCGGCAGGAAGCAATTGATATTTTACAGTTGATTAAGGAGCTATATCCGAAGTTTAATGTGAAAAAGGAGCGGATGACATTTTTGATTCCGCTATTAGAGAAGATGGATTACCAACAGGTGATGGATAACCTTACCCACTATGTTTCGCAAAATCCCTTTCCACCAACGATTGCTGATATTGCTGCACCAATACAGGTGGAAAATGATTACCTGGAAGAGATGCAGGTGTGGGCGGAAGAGGCTCAGCAATTAGCCCCTGAAGTGAAGGCGCGATTTCATACGGAATTGCAGAATTTAGTGAGGAAGAAGTCAGGCTATGAAGCTGGAAAACTATGAAGCGGAGGTAGCGGTGCTTGGGGCGGTATTGCTAGATGGTTCGTTATTTCAGCAGATTACCGTGCAGGAGGAGCATTTTTACTTTGCTAAACATAAGACTATCTATCAGGCGATGAAGCAGGCGGTCAGTCAGGGGGAGTTTATCGATATTGTCGTTGTGACGACTTTTCTCGGAGAAGCGATCGAGGCGGTTGGGGGGACCACTTATCTTCTGGAGATGGCGGAATCTGTTGCTTCAACGGAGAGCATTACCCAGCATGAGCGGCTGATGCTCGATGCATATCGGAATCGAAAGACACGGGAATATGTATTGCAATATGCCACGGCCCCAAATGAGCAAGCATTAGATAGGCTAATCCAGCGACTGCAGGATTTTCAGACCATTGGTGTGGATAAAACGGAGAAGACGACCTATGATTATCTGTTAGAAATTACCGATGATATGTGCTTTTCGGATGGGGTATCCTCGGGACTGTTAACGACTTATGGGGAGCTGGATGCGATGACAGGAGGCTTTCAGCGTGGGGATTTAATTATTATTGCAGCCAGGCCCTCCGTTGGTAAAACAGCCTTTTCTCTTAATCTTGCAGCAGGGATTTGTAAGAATGGTGGGACGGCGGCTATCTTTAGCTTAGAGATGGGGACGAAGCAATTATTGCAGCGTGTCATTTCGGCGGAGGGGCTGATTAACAGTCAGAAGTGGCGGAGGATGACATTTTCTCAACGGGATTACGAGCATGCACTCCGGGCTATTGGGGAGATTGCCGATTGGGATTTGCGAATTTATGACCAGAAGCGTACAGTCCAGGAGATTCGGGCAACCATTCGGAAGCTCGTCTATAAACAACCAACGAAGAAGCATGTGGCGATTATAGATTACCTGCAGCTGATTACACCGGCAGTCAAAATGAACCGACGTGACTTAGAGATAGGGGAGATTACGCGCGAGTTAAAGCTACTAGCGATGGAGTTGAATATTCCGATTGTGCTACTTTCACAATTGTCTAGAGGGGTAGACTCCAGACAGGACAAGCGTCCCATGATGTCCGATCTCCGGGACTCTGGGAACATCGAACAGGATGCAGATGTCATTGCCTTTTTGTATCGGGACGATTATTACCATCGGGATACGGAACAGGCAGAACAAATTGAAATTATTATTGGCAAACAGCGAAATGGTCCAACCGGTACAGTACGAATGAAATTTCAGCGGGAATATGGGCGGTTTGAGGCAGGAAAGCAGGACAAAGTTGTAATAAGTAGATAGTAAAGGAAGTCAGGCTGTTAGAGTTCCTAGGTGATCGTTTTCTGTCCATTCACTAAGGGAAAAGGTACACTAGGAAAAGTTAGGAAGGATGATGACAATGGAGGTATAGCTATCTAGAACCCCGACAGCTTTTCAATTATCATGGATGAGGGAGTTTTGGCCCTGTTTTAAAAAAAATTATCGTGAAACTTTTAGTCTGTATTTTCGTACTATAGTTATCAGACGCCCCTCTATTATCTATTTTAGAAAGAAAAAAAGTCTAATAGATAGGATGTGTTGTATGAAAATCATCATTATGTTAGCAGTTGTCTATAGTATTTCATTGGTATTGATTTTAGCATTTGTGTACAAAAGTAATCAAAAAGAACCAGAAGAGGAAAAGATGAGTATATGGATGGTTTGGTTTGTTTCGGTATTGCTAGCCTTAATGCCAGCGATTGCGATTGCCATCCTATTATTGACGATACTTGGTTCAGCAAATGTAGTCGATATGCTGTTTTCTCTACAGTTAAGTACGAATCAATTAATCATGCTGACCATTTTCATCCTCATTTATCTCTTTACAATAGATAGTATTGTAGAGATAGTGGTAAAATACATAGTTGGAAAAGGGATCATCTATGATGTCATTATCCTGCTTTCTCGAACATTCGTATTCTATTGGATCGCGCTATTACAGAAGATCAACCAAATGAATAGCTTTATCATTGCACTAGGAGTGGCTTTCATTATCTTAATAATAGAGTTGCTATATCATGGTAGAAAGAAAAAATAACGGATCTACTGTTTCCAATAATAAGGAGGTCTCTACATATGCGTGATAGAAAATTAGCACATACGTTATCACCATCCTTCCCTAAAATACGCATGATTTCGGACACGCTAACCAATTTGGGTGGATTGGTAGTGGTTGGAATCCTATTTTGGTTATATCAGCTATTCGCATGGCCGATGTGGGCTTTTTGGATATTGCTGGCGGCACTTGTGTTTACGATAATAGGGTTTATTTGGTCGTTTATCGAGCCAATCTATTTGTACCGGAGCTGGAGCTATCAGGTGGATGAAGAATATTTACAATTAAGCTATGGCGTGCTGAAAAAGGAATGGGTAACCGTTCCGATGACAAAGGTTCAATCCGTATCAACTGTACAAGGTCCAATTATGAAACGCTATCAGACCCGTTCCATTAAGGTTGAAACGATGGGGTCTTCCCATGTGATTCCAGCTTTAGAAGAAACGAAAGCGCTCGAATTAAGGGAGCGGTTAATCGAATATGCGAAGTTGAAGGAAGTGGATGAATAATGCGATACCATCCATTGACCATTGCTTTTCGAATCTATCAATTTGTAAAAAACAGCTTTTTTATTATTCTTCTCTTATTTGTGCTTAGAAAGGATTCTGAGTTTTGGCTTTTTGAATATGGTCGGTATGCCTTTATCAGCATTGCGGTATTACGACTCATACATATTGTTCTTGCGTGGTTTGTGGAGAAATATGAATGGCATGAGCGCACCTTTCACCTCTATAAAGGGGTCTTTGTGAAGCAGACAAATACGATTCCATTCTCGAAAGTTCAAAATGTAACGAGAAAAACAACGGTTTTCCATAAAATACTTGGTGTTACCTCGATAACATTTGAAACAGCGATGGATGGGGAGGATGATTCCATTCATTTTGATGTGGTAACAAAGGATCATGCGAACTATTTGACAGACTTGGTTCGAGCTGGTAAAGAGAATGAAACCGAAACTACCAATCATATCGAGCTAGAGGAACAAGTGCCGGTGGAAGAACCCGTATCCAAGCCAAGGAGAACCATTCATTTCACCCCAGAACGAAAGGATTTATGGAAGGCAAGCTTCACATCGCTAAGCTTCTTAGCTATTATTCCCATTGCTTTTGGGGCGTGGGATTATATTCAGCCCTTCTTACCGGACGAGGATGAGGTGGAAGGAATCCTTCAATTGTTACTAGCTAGTAAGTGGTTAGTTGCCATCTTGATTATCTTGTTAGTCTTCGTTGCAGTTGGATTTGGTGTTGCTAGAACGTTTATACGTTTTGGGAAATATGAGATTTCCTCTGATGCAACCCATATCTACATTGAGCGCGGTGTACTGGATGAAAGTCAGTTCGTCATTGAGAAAAGGAAAATTCAAGGCTTGGAGATTACCCAGACATGGATTAAGCGGTTATTTGGCTTAGCGGAAGTGAAATTAATTAGCTCCTCTAACCGCATTCTAGATGGTGAGGTAAATGTAAATTCACTTTATCCTTTCTTACCTGTAGCGAAGGCTTATCAATTAATTGAAGAATTAATGCCAAGCTATCAATTAGATGTAGCATTGCACAGGCTTCCTCGTAATGCATTATGGGTGAAGCTAGTAAGGCCAAGCTGGGTATGGATAATTGCAACGATTGCTTTAATTTATTTCAAACCAGACCTTTTTCAAATAAAGCAAGCATGGTGGATTGCGATTATCGGGCTATTTGTGTTGATTGTTGTCCAGCGCATACTGGATTATGTGCACACGAAATATGCCTTTACAGAAGATCAGGTTCTGTGGTGGCATGGGGGCTTTACGAGTAGCATGTTTATCACGAAAAGGAAAAATGTGATTGAAATGAACTATTCGCAATCGGTGTTACAGCGATTTTTTTCGGTTGCGTCTGTCACTACCATTAATCGTTCTATCCCACCTCGTCACGAGACGATTCAGGATATTCCGTTTGAATATGCGGCTGCGATGAATGCGTGGTATTTACAACGAAGGCAGGATGTACAAGTGAAGTAGTGCTTTATAGAATTCTCGAAGTCGTCATTCGACAATATTCCTATATTTCCGAGGAAATAATCGTATAGAAATGGAGAAAAGAGAGGGGCGTGACCATGCTATTAGATAAGGATACACAATATCTAAAAAGCATCGATTTAAAACGAGAGAGTATAGCATCCTTTCAAACGTTCCCATTTAATCTACCGGTAGTCCAGGAATTTGAAAAGATCGACTTTCATCCGAATGTGACATATGTTATCGGGGAAAATGGGATGGGGAAGTCGACGTTATTAGAAGCGATTGCGATTGGATTAGGGTTTAATCCTGAAGGAGGTACATTAAATTTTAACTTCTCTAGTTATGACTCCCATTCCGATTTACATCATTATTTACGGATTGCAAAAGGTGGATACCGGCCGAAGAATAGTTTTTTCTTTCGGGCGGAATCCTTTTATAATGTAGCAACGCACATTGAGGAGTTAGATAAGGAAATACTTGGAGGTAGAATTATTGATTCCTATGGTGGAAAATCACTTCATGAGCAGTCCCATGGTGAGTCATTCTTTGCAGCATTTATCCATCGATTTGGTGAAAATGGCCTATATATTTTGGATGAACCGGAAGCGGCCTTATCTCCTTTAAGACAATTGTCGATGCTATCCCGGATTCATGAGCTAGTAAACGAGGAAAGTCAGTTTATCATTTCCACTCACTCGCCAATCATCATGGCTTATCCAAATGCCAAAATCATTCAGCTTACGGAAGAGGGAATGGAGGAGTTGGCATTAGAAGAAACAGGACATTATAAAACGATGAAAAGCTTCTTTGAGGATAGGGAACGATTATTGCATCATTTGTTGAAGTGAGGTAGTTCTTTCTGTGAGGGGCGAGTTTAGTAAAGAGGGAATCTATGTATCATTATAATCGAGTAGCAGCGGGATAACCTTCTACTACTCGACTTTTTACTAATTATCTAATTAAACCTACATTAAGGTGTCTGTCAAAACGCTTATTCCATGAATAGCCAAGAGGCTTACCATCCATAACTATACCTAAAACGTACGTTCCATTGATAGTAACACCTACTTCATGGCTACCTCTTTTGGTATAACTTGAACCATTGTGTATCCACTTAAAATCATTAGCACCGGTTTACCAAGATGTAATATTTGTTAACCTTGCTATACTATTTCCACCGTGGTTAATGTGAAGCTGCAGATTGCTATTTATCATGATTATAAAACTATTAGAACTATTTTAAAATGATTATTATAAATATTTGTAAAGTTTTAAAAATATGTTAATATAATTTTTGAAAATACGATAAGGATAGAGATAAATCTGTCATTGATTCTTTAACTGGAGAGGAATTAGGTAAAGGAGTGAATCCTTTATAATAAGGACACATTTAGTGGCCAAAGATTAGAAGAGATTTCACGAATTTATTTAATTATATGGTTCTACTAAATAGTAATAAACTAAATGGTTGGAGAGTGTTTAAAATGGATAAGCCCCCACCGTATAAAAGGTTACTATTAGCTTGTTTACTAACTTTATTATTTTCTATAAATTTTAAAGACATATTATCCGAAAAGGAAACATCTAGTGATTTACAAAAACTACCTGAAAATTATATTACGATAGAGGGTTATATAGTCTCTAAAAGAACTGACACAATATGGATAGCAGATGAATCTATAAGTATTGGAGAAAGAATATTTGGTTTTTTTACTTCAAACTATGGTTCTGAGATCACAACAATAGTATCAAAGAATAATGATGCTGAGAATGACAAATTATTTAATGACCTTAAAATCAATCAAAAAGTAACCGTTTATGGTGATTATTTAATAGAATCTAATCCAAGTAGAATTTCTGCTTATCATGTAGAGGTAATTAAGCGTGACTAGACTTTTTAACACCAATACTTATTTTATATGTAAGAGGACAAAGAAAAAATCTTTGTTCTCTTTTTATACCGCCGGGTAGAGATTATCATGAATGCGAAGGAAGAATAGGTGGATCAATAAAATAAGGGTAGGTATTCTACATGTTAGTAGGATACCTGCTCTTATTTTATTGAATACAGTCCTTAAAATGTTAACACATTGTTAAAAAAATACAGATAAAATTAAAATATTACCACTTGTTAACGCTTTCATATGGATGAATCGCTTATATAATGAAACATGTAGTAAAGAAGAACTATAAAAGGGGAGATTAAGTTGAAACATTCAATGAAAGTATTTGCCTTAGGATTAGTTGCTATCCTGGCAGTATTTGTACTTGCTGCTTGTAGTGACTCAAGCAGTGGTAGTGGTGGAGCTGTAAGTGTAGGTATTGTTCTTCCTACAAAGGATGAACCAAGATGGGTGCAGGATGAGGAACGATTTAAGGCTGCTTTAGAGGGGTCTGATCATACAACCGAAATTCTGTTTAGCCAAGGTTCTTCGGCTAAGGAAAAAGAAAATGTGGAGACATTAATTAGTAAAGGGATTGAAGTACTGATTATTGCTCCTCATGATGGTGCAGCTGCCGGTGCTGCAGTTGAGGCGGCAAAGGCAGAAGGAATTACCGTAATTGCCTATGACCGATTAATTACCGACACCGATGCGGTGGATTACTATGTAACATTTGATAGTGTAGCGGTTGGTGAGGCACAGGGGCAATATTTAATTGATCATGCATCAGGCTCTAATGTTCCACTTTATTTATATGCCGGTGCTTCGTCTGACAATAACGCGTTCTTATTCTTTGAGGGGGCATGGAAAGTACTTCAGCCAAAGATTGCCGACGGTACATTTGTCATTGCTAACTCCAGTGAAGCAGAGAAATTAAAGGATAAGCCAGAGCTTACTCGTGATGAAATGAGTGCGATCTTAGGTCAGGTTACAACGAACTGGGATCCAAATGAATCGAAGAATAAGGCTGAAACACATTTAACAGCTGTAAGCAATGACTTAAAAGGAGATGTAGCAATCCTGGCTCCAAATGATGGTACAGCTCGTGCTATTGCCGATGTATTCTCATCTGATCCGGCCATTTCTAGCTTTGTTGTTACAGGTCAAGATGCGGAGAAAGCTTCTATCCAATACATTATTGATGGTAAACAAACGATGACCGTATTTAAAGATGTTCGTACCCTTGTAACGGATGCAATGGGAATGGCTGTTGATGTGTTAGAAGATAAAACACCAGAAACAACTGGTTCTTACAACAATGGCTCTGTAGATATTAAAGCAAAACAAACCGACGTTATTGTAGTGAATAAGGACAATGTGAAATCAGAACTCATTGATACGGACTACTATGAAGCAGATGAATTTACAGGACTAGAATAATAGCTTGGTAGGTGAAGTAGTAATAGGCAAACTATTACTATTTCACCATTCTAACTTGTCTTAAAAGGGTGGGAGCAATGAGTGAATACATTCTAGAGATGGATCAAATAACCAAGGAATTCTCAGGTGTTAAAGCATTGAGTAATGTGAATTTCAAAGTCGAAAAAGGTGAAATTCACTGTTTAGTTGGAGAAAATGGTGCAGGGAAATCAACCCTAATGAAGGTATTAAGTGGGGTTTACCCTTATGGGACCTATGAAGGCAATATTATTTTCGAAGGTGAAATTCAACAGTTTTCCACGATAAATGATAGTGAAAATGCAGGAATCGCCATTATCTATCAGGAACTTGCCTTATTTCCTGACCTTCCCGTATATGAAAATTTATTTATCGGTAATGAAATCCACCATAAAGGGGTCGTGGATTGGAACAATACGATTCATGCCGCCAAAAGAGTACTGGAAAAAGTAAATCTAAAGGTGGACCCAGAGCGTCTAGTAAAGGATTTGGGAGTTGGACAACAACAGCTGATTGAAATTGCCAAGGCATTAAGCAAGGATGTAAAGCTACTTATATTAGATGAGCCAACCGCGGCATTAAATGAAGATGATAGTGAGAATCTATTACATTTACTTCGGGAGTTAAAGAAACAAGGGATTACTAGTATTATGATTTCCCATAAGCTGAAAGAGGTTATTTCGATAGCAGATAGTGCAACCGTGCTTCGAGATGGAAACACCATTTGCACACTACAAGCCTCAAAAGGCGAAATAACCGAAAACAATATTATAAAAAATATGGTTGGAAGAGAAATTAATGACATTTATCCAAAGCGTGAGAAGAAAAGCTTTGGCGATACGATTTTGGAAGTATCGAATTGGTCTGCCTATGATACGCAATTAGGTAAACAAATTCTTCATCATATAGATTTTCATGTAAAAAAAGGCGAAATTGTTGGAATCGCAGGGTTAATGGGAGCAGGTCGTACGGAATTCGCCCAAAGTATCTTTGGAAATCCAAAGTCTTATAAACTCCAAGGCGAATTAAAGGTCGATGGTGTCACAAGGAAGTTTAAGCACACGAGTGATGCGATAAAGGCTGGAATTGCTTATGTGACAGAGGACCGTAAAGGGGATGGATTGTTTTTAACACAAGATATTAAGAATAATATTTCCATTGGCAATTTAAAAGCGATAGCTGTCAGTCATGTTATTAATGAAAATGAAGAGGTAAAGATTGCCGATCAATATAAGAAGGACCTCACGATTAAAGCGTCTTCTATTGAACAATTGGTTGGTAATTTAAGTGGTGGAAACCAGCAGAAGGTTTCACTGGGGAAATGGTTATTTATTGAGCCGAATATTCTTATTCTCGATGAGCCAACAAGAGGGATCGATGTTGGGGCAAAGTTTGAGATCTATACGATTATGAATCGTCTCATCGCAGAGGGAATGAGTATCATTATGATTTCATCTGAGCTTGGAGAAGTATTAGGAATGAGTGACCGTATTTACGTCATGGCAGAAGGTGAAATGAAAGGTGAGCTATTGGCTGAGGAAGCAACACAAGAAAATATTATGGAACTTGCAACACAATAGGGGGTGGAACCATTGAGTTTTTTTGCTGAATTAAAATCATTACTGAAAAATAATATTCGAGATTATGGTATGTATATTGCGCTACTCATTATCATGTTAACCTTCACCATCTTAACGGACGGATTATTTTTATCCTCTCGTAATATTAGTAATTTACTAGATTCCGCTGGATATATTGCCGTTCTAGCGGTTGGGGTGATGATTGTTATCGTCATTCGTCATATTGATTTATCCATTGGATTCCTAGCAGGGTTCCTTGGAGCTATTGCGGCTATTTTATTAATGAGTGCTGGTATGCCGGTATATTTCGTTATACCGTTAATTCTGTTAATTGGAACGATGATTGGACTTACGACTGGTTTTCTTGTTGCTAAGGTCGGAATTCCATCCTTTGTTGCCACACTGGCTGGATGGTTGATATTCCGTGGTGCTTTATTACAAGTAACTGAAGGATCAGGAACGATTATTATCCAAAATGATGCATTTAATGCGATTGGGAATGGGTATATTCCATCCATTGTTGAAATTGGTGGATTACACTTACTATCCTTATTAATTGGGCTTTTCGGTATTTTATTCTTTATTTATAGTTCCATTTCAAAGCGCAGAAAGATGCTGAAATATGAGTTTGAAGTAGTATCAAAACCAATCTTCATCTTACAGCTCGTGTTTGTTTCGGCAATTATTGGTTATATTACGTGGATTCTTGCAGGCTATAATGGCTTATCATGGACACTGATTATTATTTTAGTAGTTGTAATGGTATATCATTTTATTACGACTAAGACGGTTATTGGTAGGCATATTTATGCAGTGGGAAGTAACCCAGAAGCGGCACATCTAAGTGGTATAAACGTAAAGAAAATCACGTTGTTAGTGTTCGGATCAATGGGATTCCTCGCAGCTTTATCGGGGATATTATTTACATCCCGTCTGCAATCGGCTACGACAACGGCAGGTACTTTATTTGAGCTAGATGCAATTGCTGCTGCCTATGTTGGTGGGGTATCATCAGCAGGGGGAGTCGGAAAAGTAACGGGAGCCATTATCGGTGCGATCGTTATGGCCTCACTCACCAACGGAATGAACCTGCTTGGAGTCGGGATATCCTATCAATATATGATTCGCGGAGGCGTCCTAGCCTTAGCAGTAATATTTGATGTTATGACTAGAAAACGTGCTAGTTAATGGATAAAATGAGGTTGGGACAAAAGAATTTATCTTAAAGTAAAAACCGAATGATCAGCTACGACCACGCTCCGGAAATATACTTCGCTTTCCGCGGGCGGCTGTTGAGCCTCCTCGTGCTACGCACTGCGGGGTCTCACCTATGCCTATCTTCCCGCTGGAGTCTTCGTATATTTCCGGAGCTAGTATCGTGAATTATTCGGTTTTACATTTAATTCTTTTAGTTTTATCCCATCCTCATCCTAATTTTCCCTTCCGAAACGCATACATCCCCTTCCCATTACACTACCAATCTACTATCCTCAGTAAAATTAATTTGTTGTATCAATAAATATGGTGGTATGATAATGAATATTCATTCATTACACGACTACCAATTTTACCGTAAAGAAATAGAGAATGGAGGTATTTCTCTTGCGTAAGACATCTCTGCTTATACTTAGTATGATATTTATTGTGCTCTGCTTTTTTACGACTACATCAGCAATTCATGTCTTCGAATCCGATTGGGAAATGCCAACCTCCATCAAGGAAAGCCAATCTGCATACCGGCTAGTACTGATTACCCAAGATATCGATACACCCTTTTGGGATCAGGTAGGTAGAGCAGCAGAACGAGAGGCTAAGAAACTCGGAGTAAGTCTTGAGGTATGGGGGAATTATGGTGGCCATCAGGAGGACTTTTTAACGAATTTAGAAGTTGCCATCCAGTCGAAGGTAGATGGAATCATTGTCCAAGGGCTTGATTCGGAAGATTTTAAAGAATTAACAAAGGTGAAGGCTTCCTTTTACGGTATTCCGATTATGACAATAGCGAATGATGTACCAATCGAAGAGAGTCTGCGAAGAACCTATGTGGGCTCAGATCACTATAAGGCTGGTGAGCTTATCGCAAAACAAATGCTTGCCGATATGGGAGATACTGGGGATGTGGTGCTCATGTTTAATCGAAATGTCGAGTATTACCAGGAGCAACGAATTGCCGGGATTGAAGCCGTATTGCAGGATTATGAACAGATAACGATACATTACGCAGGGACCTCCAACACACGGGAGGATATGGTCGCGGTTACACAGGAGGTCTTAAATCAAGTACCTCAAGCCAATGCGTTTATTGCGGTTAACGCCAATAGCGCCGGTGCTATTGTACAAGAAATAAGTAAGCGCTACCAAGTTGAGCCGTTCTATATCTATTCTTTTGATGAAGGACCGGAATCACTATCCTTACTTAGACAAGGTGCACTAAATGCGATTATTCAACAATCACCAGAGCAAATGGGCAAACAAAGTGTTGACTTATTAACGAAATGGTTAAACGGTGACGTCGTACCACTCGATACAGATGGTTATTTAACTGACATTCATGTGTTAAAGGCAGCTGCTTTTTATGAGTAAAATACAAAAGAAAATATGGACTGTTTCCGCTATTATGCTTGTGATTATGTCTTCTATTTGGATTGCGCTTACCTATTATAATAATAAAACATTAAATCAATACAATGAAATCTTGCAGCGCTACTTAAGCTTGAATGAAGTATCGACAGCAAGTCAAGAAGTAATCAATAACGTCAATGATTTTATGTTGAATCCAACTCCGCATAATATGGAGCAAATCGAAAATGGAAAAAAAGCAGTTTTACAAGCGAAGGAGCAAGTATTCCATCTAAGAAATGTTGATAATAATTTCACGATAACGAATTATAGCAACCTGATTGATAGTTTTATCGAATCGACGAATCGCTTCCTCTTATATTACGCAGAAAATGAGGTAGAGGCTCAGGCGAAGGAATTTGCTGAAGCTAGTAGTATTTCCAATCATATAGCCGATATGACGTTATCACTTATGGAGAAGGAATTAAAGACCTATGACTTATTTTACGTAGGAATGATTAAACAATCGAATGAGTTAAAGGAACTGGGAATATGGATTATTTTATTAATTGCCTTTGTCCTACTTATTCTTTCATATTGGTTCTCACGAAGTATTACGAAGCCTGTACTCGAACTTACCGAAGCGGCAAACGAGCTTTCGAAAGGACGATTTGATTTACAGGTTAAAGTAGAAACGAACGATGAAATTGCGTTTCTTGCTAAAACCTTTGACCATATGCGTAAAAATATCAATAAGCTATTTATCGAAACACAGCAAAAAGCGAGGCTGGAACATGAACTACAGCAGAATAAAATTTTACTGCAAGAAAGCCAGTTTCGTAGTTTGCAAAGTCAAATCAACCCTCATTTCCTATTTAATACGCTAAATGCTATATCAAAGAAGGCGTATTTAGAAGGAGCACAGGAAACGAGTGATTTATTAGTCAATGTGGCAGGATTATTACGGTATAATCTCAAGCAAATGGACCGGAAAGTACCACTCGGGGATGAGGTAGAGGTATTAAAGCAATACCTAGAGATCCAACAGGCGCGAATGACCGATCGGCTTCATGTTCACATGGAGATTGAGGAGTCCTGTCTGACGATACCAATACCAACCCTTACACTGCAACCACTTATTGAAAATGCAGTAGTACATGGGATAGAGCCTAAGGAAGATGGCGGAAATATATGGGTGCGTATTCGAGATGATGTGGAGTGGGTAACCATCGAAATAGAAGATGATGGGGTCGGGATGCCACAGGAAATAATCGAGAAAATTGTAACTGGTAATTATACATCGCAAGAAGAGCAGTCCACTGGAATTGGATGCCGTAATGTGATGACTCGTTTACGGCTTTATTATGGCAGGGATGATGTTTTCCAAATGGAAAGTGTCGTCGATCGTTATACAAAAGTTGTTTTAAAGCTATGGAAGGAAAAGGGGGAAGGCCATGATGCAGCTCCTAATCGTAGATGATGAACAAATTGAACGAGATGGCATGAAGGCTATTTTACAAAAATCCTTTCCAAGTCTTCTGATAAACGAAGCTAGAAATGGGAAAATGGCTATCGAAAAAGCGAAAGTCTTAAAACCTAATTTAATTTTAATGGATATAAAAATGCCTGGTATCAATGGATTAGAAGCTATGGAGACTATAATGCAAGACAGCCCTGACACTAAATTCATCATGGTTACCGCATATGATACGTTTGATTATATGCGAAAGGCCATTACATTAGGTGCCTCTGATTATCTACTGAAGCCAAGTAAAGCGGTGGATATTATCGAGATAGTTGGCAAGGTGTTAAAGGAAATTGTACAGGAGCAAAAGGCAAAAGCCGAAAGTGAGTTACAGAAGATCGTATTCCAAAAAACGAGGTCCATCATTGAGACGGATCTCGTGACACAATTGTTATTTGAGCATGTGCATGAAGTGAATCGCACGATATTAGTGGATATACTCGATATTGACATGGAGCAAGAAGTGTTTGTCATGAATGTTCTCATGCCAGAAAGCTCGGAACAGCTTTACACGTTAGTAAAGGAAAAAACACAAGAATCAGGGTACTGCTTAGTCGGAGCATGGTCGGGGAATCAGCTACCCATTATCGTTTGCCGTAACCATCGTGTATCGTTTCGTTCTCAAGCAATTGCACTTGCACGTAAAATTCTTTCCGTAACGAATCAGAAGGAGGAGATGGGCTGGTTCATCGGGATTGGTAATGTATATCCCGCACTAGACCAAGCTCGTCAATCGTATCAAGAATCCTTGGTTGCCGTCACAGACTATTTATCTCCGGGGAAATACCGCTTTTATGCGGAGATAGAGAAGGTTGAGGAAGCGCTATTTGATCAACGACTAAACCAATTAAAAAAGCAGCTGCCGGATTACGTTAAACTCGGACAGTGGGAGGAAATTCGAAACGAAATCATCCATTTAATCCACTTTTTTGAACAGAAGGGGGCAAGCTTAGTCTATAGTCAGCAACGAATGCTAGAAGTGCTATGGCTCATCTCACGGGTATTACAGGATTTACGTATCGAAACCAAATCGCCACTATATGCGTTTCAGACAATGGATTATCGCCAGCTTCGTACAGAGACGAATCTATTATTGGAGCAGTTACATACAAGTCATGTCCAGCACTATCATCAGCTTGAAGCAGATACGGTGCAACAAATTAAGCAATACATTACAGAGCATTCCCATGAAGAAATTTCGCTTGAAGCGATCGGGAGAGAGATCGGCTTAAGTCCGATTTATATTAGTAAATTATTTAAGGAAAAGATGGGAATCAATTATATAGACTTTTTAACAGAATGCCGTATTGAAAAAGCGAAAAAGCTCATGCAGGATCCGAAGCGAAGTATTAAAGAGATCGCAATTGAAGTCGGCTACCATGAACCAAATTATTTCAGTAAGGTGTTTAAGAAAATCGTCCATGTATCACCGAAGGAATATCAGAATGCCATTCTTGGGAAGTAATTAGCATGATAAGGGGGCTAAAGCTTTGAGAAATCATATCGTTCATCTAATCATTCGCAGTTTAGCGGCTGTACTCCTTATGTTTCTTTTCGCTTGTGAGAAGGAGCCAGTAGCGCTAACGGAAAAGAATAGTCCCGTCATAGAACAGAATGAAGACCCAACAGCGAAGGAGCCCATAAAAATTGGTTTTTCCATGGATACCTTAGAAGAGGAGCGGTGGCTGAAGGATCGGGAGTTGTTTAAAGAAGAGCTAGAGGCATTGGGTGTAGAAGTAGAGATTATGATAGCCAATGAAAATGCAGCGGTTCAACTTTCGCAAATTGAAACGATGATTAGTAATGGTACCGATTTACTGGTGGTTGTTCCTTATTATACCGAAACAGCGGCCGCCATTGTGGAGAAGGCCCATTCAGCTGGAATTAAGGTCATCTCCTATGACCGCATTATTAAGAACGCCAATGTTGATTTATATGTTTCCTTTGATAATGAAATGGTAGGAGAGCTGCAAGCAAAGGCAATGACGAATCTCGTACCTAAAGGAAAATATGTTTATATTGGTGGATCTGTCACGGATAATAATGCGATTCTTTTAAAAAAAGGCGTGTTTAACATATTGAAGCCTTTTATCGATCGTGGCGATATTCAAGTGGTGTATGACCAATGGACGGAAAATTGGACACCAGAGAATGCCTATCAAAATATGCTCGCTGCATTAGAGGCAAATGATAATCAAATTGATGCTGTCATTGCTGCTAATGATGGAACAGCAGGTGGTGCCATAAGAGCGTTAGAGGAAAGAGGACTAGCTGGCACCATCCCAGTTGCAGGTCAAGATGCCGACTTAGCTGCGATTCAACGAATTGTAGAAGGTACACAAACGATGACCGTTTATAAGCCTATCCAGAAGCTTGCCAAGAAGGCAGCAGAACTTGGTGTTACGCTTGCCAACGGGGAAACGATTGAAACAGATAGTAAAATTAATAATGGGAAAATCGAAGTGCCCTCGGTCTTACTTTCACCAATCGAGGTCAATCGCGATAATATTGATGATACCGTTATTCAGGATGGCTTCCATGCAAAAGAAGATGTTTATCAGGAGTAGCTATTTCAATAGCGCTTTTTATCAATAACCACATCTATCCAATTTTGCTATAATGAACCTGATAAGGAAAGTAAGGGGGATGTGAGATGAAAGCAGTCGTAATCGAACAATTTGGTGGACCAGAGGTATTACGATACAAAGAAGTTCCAACACCGCAACCAGGCCATCAGGAAGTGTTAATCAAAGTGGAAAAGACTAGTGTCAACTATGCGGATATAAAAAACCGCACCGGTAAAAAGGCGAAAGGGGATTTTCCAATTATTTTAGGTCTTGATTTAGTTGGGACAATTGACCAGCTAGGCGAAGGGGTTACAGAACTAACGGTAGGACAACGGGTAATTGCGTTTCCGAAGACGGGCTCTTATGCGGAATATGCGGTTGCTAGTGAGCAATTAACCTTTCCTATCCCTGATGAAATTAGTTTGGATGTAGCGGCAGCAAGTCCGATTGTAGCGTTCTTAAGCTATAAGCTGCTGAAAGATGTTGGACGAATGGAGGCGGAGGAGACGGTTCTTGTTCATTCGGCTGCAGGTGGAGTCGGTACGACAGCGATACAAATGGCCAAGCTGTTAGGAGCTAGTCGCGTATTCGGAACAGTTGGAAGTAGGGATAAGTTTCGTGTTGCCTATGAGGCAGGGGCAGATCATGTTTTCACATATGATGATTTTTCGGATAACATACTGGAATTGACCGATGGAATGGGGGTGGACATCATTCTTGATTCCATGTCTGGAAAGGTGTCTGAAGCAAGTATGAGCTGCCTTGCAGAATACGGACGGCTCGTGCACTTCGGTAACTCTAGCGGTGAAGTCGGTCATTTTAAAACGAATGAGCTTCATAATAGTTGCCGGTCTGTATTGGGCTTTAGTCTAGGTAATACCCGGAAGAAGAGACCTGAGCTACTAAAGGAAGCAGCAGAGCACGTCATTCCGTTCCTAGCCAGAGGAGATTTAGATATTGTCATCGGAGCGGAATTTCCGTTACATGAAATCGCAGAAGCACATCGTCTAATCGAGCAAAGACAGCATACAGGAAAAATACTAATAACCGTTTAAAGCCAATACCTTCACTTCTTGAATTTTAGAGGTGAAGGTATTTATATGAAGATGTTTAGTAAAAGACATCGAGCAGTGCTAATTTTCCCAAGGCTCAAACGATATATGGTAATGTTAATTAAGTAAAAGAGATAAAAGTATTTTGATGTGTGTTATGGAACATGGGGGAGAAGCTCTTATTAATGGAGTTCGTTTTCATTCCGATACGGTTGTCGTAAAGGCTACAAAGGAAAAGAATAAAATTGTAGTAGTAGATGATGTAGACCATGAAGAATATGACTATGTAGATCGTGATCGGTTTGATTTGGATGTTGTGCTTTCACGGATCCCATTTGTTCGTGGATGGTGGAATTATTTAGAAGGTATTGTTAAATGGAAGATAATCGTTATCGCTATTTCCATCATTATTATAGCTCTAGAATTTATTGATAACTTGTGGATACAACGTATTGAAGTGTGGGCGTATGTATTTTTTACTATCCTCATTGTTGGGGCTGTCTTGTTATTTCGCTTTACGGCAATAGCAAAGTATCATGCTGCAGAGCACATGGTATCAAACTGTGCTATACAAGGCTTAGATCTAACCTTTGAGAATGTGAGGAAGCAATCTAGGATTCATACTGATTGTGGTACAAACCTTTTTACCTTTGCATTAATCTCTTTTCTCGTGTTAAGCCTGATTCCGGGAGTTCAGGAGTTTCATTTTTTTCTGAAGCTATGTCTTTCATGGTCGATAGGGTATGAGCTCTTTCTGATGAAACATACATATATCAAACCAATTTATTTAATTGGTTATGGAATGCAATATGCTATATTTACTTCTAAACCTAATAAGGAACATCTTAAAGTAGCCATCCTTGCCTTCAAACGATTGCAAAAAAGGCAAGGCGAAATAGACAACAGATAGTGGATGATGAGATAATGCAACAATCAAACTATTGCATAGGGGGGAGAACATATGGGGGCAAAAGCAACATTTATCGTCGTAATGCTGATCTTCGGGAGTTTAGGGTTATTTGTAAAAAATATCGAGCTTTCATCGAGTGAAATTGCGTTATTTCGTGGTGTGATTGGTAGTCTGTTTCTCATTGCTGCCAGCTTCTTTATTAAGCAAAAGGTTCATTTTCGAATTTCTAAGCGGAATTTAATCTTACTCTTATTATCTGGTGCTGTAATGGGCTTTAACTGGATTTTTTTATTTGAAGCATATCAGTACACAACGATATCGAATGCTACGTTGATTTATTATTTTGCACCGATTTTTGTCATGGTATTAGCTCCGATCTTATTAAAAGAAAAATGGACATTGGTGAAAGCGATCAGTATGGGCATCGCCTTTATTGGTTTATTTCTGGTCGTACAGCCTGGAGGATTAACAGGGGGCGACTACAATCATCTAGTTGGGATTGGTTACGGGCTAGTCGCAGCGGGATTATATGCCAGTGTGATAATCATTAATAAGTTTATTCGGAATTTATCGGATCTGGAGACGACCATTTTGCAGCTTGGCATGGCTAGTCTTGTTATGTTTCCTTATGTTTGGATGACGGAGGAAATGAGCTATGGTGGACTTGATTGGCGATCCATCCTATTAATTGCTGTATTTGGGATTGTCCATACAGGAATTGCCTATTTGTTATACTTTTCTGCCATCAAAAGGTTAAAAGCACAAACGATAGCGGTGATGAGTTATATTGATCCAATATCTGCTGTGTTAATGGCGGCAATCTTTTTAAGTGAAAGTATGACATTGGTGCAGATAATAGGAGGAATACTCATCTTAGGCTCCACTTTCGTAAGCGAAATCCAATTCAAACGGAAAAAACAGCCCAAACAACGATGACAATCCGCCCCAATAACCACTATACTACCCGAGTTTACATATTCTTCAGGATTTAACAGGGGTCTTTCAGGATTTGAGGCAGTTGTTTCAGGATTTGGAGGGTGCACTTCAGGATTTGGGCACCTTCTTTCAGGATTTCCTCTATGTACACCGCTGAAGCGCTTCAGCGGTTTGGTATTATTTAAATGCTTCTACCGTGTAAACATTACCGGCATTCCAAATCAGGTATTGTGTGATGCCTTGATCTTCTAGGGCTTTGATTTGTTTTTGTACATCGGCAGCGGTGTAGGTGCTCAGATAGTCAAAGTCCTGTATCCAAGGACGAATCGTGGCGATTGTTTTACCTTGTTCCTTTAATTTGGCATTCCGGCTTTTGGCATCCTTCATTGCTAGAGCCATGATGTCATATGGAGCTCGGTCTGGATTGGCGACTCCGTATGAACCGGGGGCATAATGGGAAGGATATGTCATTGGTGAGATATAATCGACATGTGGTGAAATATTCTCCCAAACCTGTCCTATGCCCATGTCGTCAGAAGCCGTCGTTACTAAACCAAATACATCAGCGGAGACGTAGGATGGGTGTTGTTTTAATTGTTGCTTAGAATGCTTTAGGAAGGCGAGAATATTCTCCGCTTTCGATAAGCCTGTTGGATTATCATAGGTTACTTCCTGGTCAACCTGCTTGGCCCGTTCTGGGAAGCGGATATAATCATATTGGATCTCATCAAATCCACTTTCACTTACTTCTTTTGCAATAGAGGTCATATAGTTCCATACTTCTTCCTTATACGGGTCAATCCACTTTGTACCGGATGGATCCTGCCATACAGTGCCATCCTTTCGTTTGATAGCATAGTCTTGTTTTTTAGCGGCTAAATAGGGGTCTTTGAATACGACGATTCGGGCGATGGTATAGATGCCAGCATCCTTAAACCGTTGTACAAGCTTTTCGAGGTCCTTCGTTGCTGGATTGCTATCAGCACCAATTTGATTGACAAGATCAACATTGGAATCGTAGGTGATTTTGCCATAATCATCTTTTACATCAATTACAGCGGCATTGAGATTCGTGCTTTTAATTAAGTCGATATACTTTTGCACGTTCTCTTCTTTGATGGAAGTACGATTCAAATAAATTCCCCTGACATCAACCTTTTTAGGCTTTTGTTTCACGAAATGGTTTGTTGCATGTTCTGATGATGGAACTTCCTTTGTGCTATCCTCCTTAGAATCGTTCTCAATAGACTCGATGGTGGCGTGCTTCAAAAGATGGCTATTACCTAGACTTAACATAGTCCCAGGTGAAGCATTTTGCTCCGTTGTGAATGCCATTAGCATCATGAAAAATACGATGGAAATTAATTTCTTAGTCAGCTTCATCCCCTCCTTATACGCTTACGTTGTGTACTTTTCTGTCGTTTGATTCGAGTTATTAATTAGCAATTACGTGTGTTTTTTTATGTACATGATAATGGCTTAGCTGGGGAAAAATATATCGTGTTTAAAAAAAATAAAAAAACCCGGATTAATGCAAATTGGATTACATTAATTCGAGTTATTCAAGGGATTAAAAATGAGTCTTTCTACTTGTATACCAAACCTCAAATTCATCAACTGGCAATGGGCGACTATAAAAGTAGCCCTGGCCGAATACACCATGTACGGTCAAAATATCAATTTGTTCCTTTGTTTCAATACCTTCCACTATTACTTTTGTATCAATTTTCTTGCCGATTTGGATAATCGCTTCTAATAAGGAGCGGACCCGATTATTTTTGATCGAATCATTTAAGAAGGATCGGTCAATCTTTAATTCATCAATTTCAATTTTACGAATCATACTTAAGGATGAGTAACCGATTCCAAAGTCATCTAAGGATACACCGACACCAAGATTACGTAATGCCAAAATATTATCCTTCGCATCTTCATAATACAGGAACGCGCTTTCCGTTATTTCTAATGTTAATAGCTTCGGCTCCACGCCTTCTTCCGCAATAATCGTCTGAACGCGGTCAATAAAGTTTGGTGCCATGAGCTGTCTAGTTGAAATGTTGACGGATATTGGAAAAGTCTCCAACCCATTGGCCTTAAATCGCTTAATGTCACGACAAGCCTGTCTTAGCACCCATTCACCAATAGGGATAATAAGACCCGTTTCTTCTGCGATAGGGATAAATTCATCGGGTGGTATTTTACCCATTGGACATTCCCAGCGAAGGAGCGCTTCTGCACCAACTATTTTAAACGATGTAAGGTTAAATTGTGGCTGGTAGTGGACGGTTAATTCATTTTTTTCAATTGCTTTATGTAGATAGGTTTCTAGTATCATCTTGCGCTTCATTTTTTTATTTAGTTCATCATTGTAGAACTGGTAATTGTTCTTGCCATTTTCTTTTGCAAGGTACATGGCAAAGTCAGCTTTTTTAATTAATGCTTCTGCATCGTCCTCAAAGTCAAGATTAATGCTTATGCCAATACTCGGTGTTGAAATAATCTCTGTCCCATTTATGGAATAGGGCTCATTCATTTGTATGATGATATCTTCTGCTAACGTTTCGATTTCTACGATATCCCGATTCTCTGCTAGTACTAGGAATTCATCTCCACTTTGCCTCGACACAATATCACTGTCACGAAGAATTGCTGTTAGCCGATCGGCAATTTGGATTAATAATTGATCCCCAGCACTATGTCCAAGAGTATCATTCACTCGCTTGAAGTTATCAAAATCAATGAACATCACGGCAACCTGGCGACCATATTTATTGGATGTAAGTAATGCTGTATCGAGATAGCTTTTAAACCAAATCCGATTCGTTAAGCCTGTTAAGGAATCATAGTGAATGAGATGATCCATCTTTTGTTCCGCTTGTTTTTGGTTGGTAATATCAAATACAACACCATCAATACGGGTCACCAAACCATTCTTTTCTATGTGAGGTGTTGCCGAATCCCGTAACCATCTAATTTCCCCACTACTATGGAAAAAGCGATAGGTAATCGTTGTTTTTTTTCCAGCTTTTTGTTGTTTATGTGCCTCAATCAGTATATGTTTATCGTCTGGATGGACAACATCTGACCAATAATATGGGTTTTCCTTAAAAAACTCACTTGTTACGCCATATATTTTGGCATAGCCCTCGGAAAAGGTATACTCCTCCGTTTCTAAATCCCAGGTCCAAAATGTCATGTCATTATTTTCAAACAGCTTTTTTAGCTGCGCCTCATTCGTTTTAATTTTCCATCCAAGTGTTCCAATTGATAAAGAAATAATGAAGCCAATGACAATCGGTAGTTGGTTGTCAACAGATAGTTCCTTCGGCGTGGATAATAAACCCGTAACAAGCGTTGCCCCACTAAAAAGCATGAAGTAAACAATACCACCATATAACCCACCATAATAGGAAAATACAGCAATCATGATGATAATGATGGTCAGAAAAATGCCTTTTGATTCGATTGTGGCACTCATCTCTGCATAGATAGATGCTGCTAAAGCAATAGCTCCAAATACCCATAAAACGATTGGAATCCTTTTTAAACTTAATTTTGTCATCTGTTTTCACCTGTCAAGTTTTGTCGAAATCGCTACTTAATAATTTGAGTTTATCACACTTATTAAAAATTGGAAAATTATTATTTTTATAGAATATAGTGGGCTTTACGTACTTGGATAGGTTGAGAAAAAGTATGTTGATTTGGAGATGATTACGTTGATATATCTCGAATCATCAGCTTTTTTCGGTTGGGAAACGGGATAGAAAGGGAGGTGAAATGTAGTGGGTAAAAATGACATAATATTACAATAAATGACAATTAATCCGAATGGGGAAATCCATCAATTGCAATTAATATTATAGCATGAATAGTTAGCAAATACACATTATTAGGTAAAAAGTCCTATTGTTTTCCGAGGGTATATCTAGTATTTTTTAACTATATTTGTTGATTAAATAGCCGAAATGTTTGCAAAATATCTGAATATAAGTGTGGGGTCCAATGTTAATTCAAAAAGAACAATTGCTAAATAATGTATTATTAAACGGCATACAGGATATGGTTTATATTATGGAAGTAACCGATGACAGAAGGTTTATTTATTATTTTATTAATCAAGCAGTAGAAAAGTTTGCTGGCTTGAAGGAGGATATTATTGGGAAAACCTTTCATCAAGTATTAAACCAACAAAAAGCAGATTTTCTTTATCAGAAATATCAGGAAGTACTTGATACGAAAAGCGTTGTTGTGTATGAAGACCTTTTTCCATCGCCTATCGGTGAAGTTCGATATGGGGAAAATGTGCTGACTCCACTATTTGACGAGAATGATACATGTACACATATTGTCGCAGTTGTGAAGGATATTACCGAGCGTAGACTTGCCGAAAAGACAGCCCAGAAGGCTACAGAATTGCTTATAGAGGGCAAACAACGCTATCAATCGTTGTTTGATTATAATTTAGATGGTGTGATTGCGACAGATGAAAATGGAATCATTGTGAATGTTAATCACTCACTGGAGTTCATCACTGGATACGCGCAGGAAAATTTGAAAGGAAAGCATTACACGGATCTCATCCTTGCAGAAGATGTACCCACTGCCCAAATGTATTTTGAAATCGCAATCAATGGTATTTTAGAGGAATTTAATATCCGGATGTGTAGTAAATCTGGTAAGCAGATTGACATGATATTAAAGCTAACACCTATTATCATCAATGATAAGACAGTTGGCATCTACGCCATTTGTAAGGATATGTCCGAACAGATTAGTATGCAAAATAAGTATACAGAAAGCGAAAATAAGTTTGAAATCATTGCCGAATACTCCGGCGATCTCATTACAATGCTCGATCGGCAAGGGAATATTACCTATGTATCTCCATCCTATCGGGATGTACTACAATTCGATCAAGAGGACTATATTGGCAAAGAATTCTATTATAATGTTCACCCAGATGATATTGCGCCTTTACTCGCATCATTTGAACAATCAAAGGTAAGTGGCAAACCGTGGGAAGCACAATTTAGACAAAAACACAAAAAGCTAGGCTGGATATGGTGTGAGCTAAAGGGCTCTCCCGTCTATGATGAGCATAACCAATTTAAACAAATGGTCGTCTTGTCCAGAGATATTTCATTACGAAAAAGCTATGAAGATAAGCTAAAGTATTTCGCCTACCATGACCCATTAACCGGACTCCCTAATCGTCGCTATTTCACTATGCAATTAAAGCAGGCACTTGATTTGTACGAGAATACAGGGGAGATGTTTGCTGTTATTATTATGGACTTAGATCGGTTCAAGGAAATTAATGATACCTTTGGCCATGATATTGGCGATAAAGCCATCGCAGAATTTGCTTACCGGGTGGGGAAAAAGATTCGCCGTCATGATACACTAGCAAGGCTTGGTGGAGATGAATTTGTCCTACTCGTACAATCACTAGAAAAGAAGGCTGATGCCGTTCATATTGCGGAGGATATCATTGATGTAGTAAAAGCCCCTTGGAAAATTGACGATGCGCAGTTTGTGACGACAGCTAGTATCGGAATCTCCTTATTAGACGTGGATAAGGAAAATACGTATGAAACCCTATTTAAAAATGCCGACCAAGCATTATATGAGGCAAAGAATGCCGGTGGAAATCAATATGCGATTAAAATGTAAAAGACCGTAGCATGGGGACACCCACGACACGGTTTTTAGTTTATACGTATTTCAGCCGCATGACTGTTTTCGTCTGGTGTATAAATATCTAGTAACAAGTAACCGACACCAGCAGCCAGTAGCGTGAAAATAATAATGAAGAAAACTGCTAACTTCCCTTTATGATTTTTCAACTGAATCACCCTTTATATAGTCGGACCTATCTCGATTAAATCCTAGCAAATCTATTATGAAAAGTAAATAAAATTAGTCAATTGCTACTGCTACATCATAATCCGATAAAGAAATGTCTAATGCTTCCCCCATTGCCAGTTTAGCAAGTTGTATGCCCAAATAGGGACCAGTCGTTAATCCAGATGAGCCTAATCCATTGGCAATGAGAATGCCTTCTGTATTTGGTATTGGACCGATGACCGGTAGGAAGTCCGGTGTGAACGGACGGAATCCGACACGTGCTTCTAGGAATGTACTAGTATGAAGCGCTGGAAGGACCTCTAACGCTTTCGATAATATATCATGTACACCACCACTCGTGACACGCTGATCAAAGCCTTGGTCATTCTCATGGGTAGCCCCAACAACAAGATGATGTTGAAATGGTACGATCGATTGATTGGTTGGTGGCATAATCACGGGCCAATCTATGCTTTCTACTCCTGGAACTGCCAGATGGAGAATCTGTCCTTTTTGTCCGCTAAATTGAAAGTTAATACCTAACGGAGCGAGAAAGTCATTCATCCAGGCACCACAAGTGGCTATCACTTGGTCTGCTTCATAGTATTCATTCCCTACATAAACACCATAGACATGGCGATCCTTTTGATACAATGTTGCCTTGCCTGCGATTAGCGTTGCCCCATGTTTTTGTGCCGCATCGAGTAATGCTTGTCGAAAAGCTTTCCCATCCACTTTAGCTGCACCGCTAACATGTACAGCAGCATAATCCTCATCAACTAGTGGGATGATCTCCTTTACTTCAGCCGGCGATAATAAGGTCACGTCACCAATCTCTGGTGCGTCTTCGCGACGTTTGATAGCCCTTTCCTGCATGGCAAGTAGCTTTTTTTCTTCCTTATGTAAGCTAAGTGCCCCAACCTTGGCATATCCTGTTTCCTTTATGCCATCCTGTTGTAATTCTGCTACTAATTCCGGGTAAATCCTCGCCCCATTTTTAGCAAGGTGATACCAGGCTTTATTTCTTCTTTGGGATAACCATGGGCAAATAATACCAGCAGCTGCTTCTGTTGCTTGGCCAATTCCGTGTCGATCAACCATAACAACCTCATGGCCACGTTTGGCAAGCTGATAAGCAGTAGTAGCGCCCAATATTCCTGCTCCTACAATAATATAACGTTTCACTTTTAAAACCTTCTTTATAAGTAATCTATTATTACTATAAGAATTCTGAGAGGAAATGTAAAACTTCGTATGTAAAAAAATTCAATCCAACCGAAATTTATGATAATCTTGTACATAGGAAAATTTGCTATAAAAGCGATACATATAAAGGAGAATGAAGATGGAAAAGACGCTAGTTTTTGGTCATAAGAACCCAGACACAGATACAATCTGCTCAGCTGTTGCATATGCGAATTTAAAGAATAAATTAGGTGTGAATGCAGAAGCTGCGCGACTTGGTGAAGTGAACAAGGAGACACAATATGCACTAGATTTCTTTAACGTAGAGGCACCTCAGTTAATTGAAGCTGTACCTGCTGATGTGAAGGATGTCATTTTAGTCGATCATAATGAATTCCAACAAAGTGTTAGCAATATTAACGATGTACGTATTGTCGAAGTGATTGATCATCATCGGGTATCCAATTTCGAAACGAAAGAACCATTATACTTCCGTGCGGAGCCAGTTGGTTGTACGGCGACGATTTTAAATAAAATGTACAAAGAAAATGGCGTAGAGGTAACGAAGGAGATTGCTGGTTTATTACTATCTGCGATTGTCTCTGATTCCCTTTTATTAAAATCCCCAACCTGCACCCAGGAGGATGTGGATGCAGCGCATGAGCTAGCGAAGATTGCTGGTGTTGAGCTTGAACAGTATGGATTAGACATGCTACAAGCAGGTGCTGACCTAAGTGATAAGTCACCAGAGGAGCTTATTACGATGGATGCAAAAGAATTTGCTATGGGCGATGCAAAAGTAGAAATCGCGCAAGTTAACACAGTAGATGCAGGCAAAGTTTATGAGCTACAAGCAGAATTAGAAGCAGTAATGGATAAAGCGGTTAACGAAAAAGGATTAGATCTTTTCCTATTTGTGGTTACCGATATTCTAAACAATGATTCAGAAGTTCTAGCACGTGGTGGAAATGTTGAAAAAGTAGCAGAAGCGTTTAACGTAGAACTCGATTCCAATAATCGTGCCCTATTAAAAGGTGTTGTATCGCGTAAGAAACAAATCGTAACAGCGCTAACGGATGCTTTTACGAAGTAGTTGGATGATGAAGGTAGAAGAGGCTGGGACAAAACTAGCCAGAAAGTAATAAAAAACTGGTTCTAAGCGATTGAAAATTGCTTGGAACCAGTTTTTTGAAATCATTTCCATTTCCTAAACTAGATTTACCCATTTTGGCGGTATACTTCCTCAAGTTTACCGCCATAAGCGCAAATCCTAATTCATTTATCACTTTCTCTTTTCCTCTAACAGACATTCGAGTGAAACCCAAATTAGCCTTCAAAAATCCGAAGACTGGCTCCACATCGATTTTACGTTTACCGTAAATTTCACCAGTTTTCTCGTCTGAAAGCTTCTCCCTGACGTATTCTTTTTGAGATTCCCACTTTTCATTGAGATATACTTTTCGATTGTTTCCCTCTTTCGCCTTTGTACACATGGAGCGTAAAGGGCATCCGGAACAATCTTCGCATTCATAGACTTTAAATTCGCGTTTAAATCCGTATTTGTCGGTTCGATGGGACACATGGCTGAATAATAATTTCTTTCCATTCGGACAAATGAATGCATCATCCTCTTCATTGTATTCCCAATTGTCTACATGAAAAGCATTGTTTTTGTGTTTTCTTTTCTTCTCCTTTCGATACTGATTATATGTAATAAGAGGTGTTCTATTTCTATTATTCATAATATCTTCATAGTTTTGTTCACTACCATACCCTGCGTCTGCCACGATATATTTAGGTAGTTCAAAGAAGCGTTCTTCAATCGTATTCAAAAAGGGAATCAACGTACGGGTGTCGGTTGGATTTGGAAACACATCATAAGCGAGCGCATATTGGCCTTCCGTCGCAACTTGAATATTATATCCAGCCTTCAGTTGTCCGTTTCCCATATAGTCATCTTTCATCCGCATAAATGTGGCATCATGATCTGTTTTTGAGTAACTATGGCGGTCTTCAAAAATCTCCATATCCTTTTGATAATTTTGTTTACGCTCAATAAAATCTTCAAATTGCTTACGATATTGTTTTGGTGCTTTTCGCTCGGAACGAAGCTGTTTCCGCTCAACACCAACGTCACTCGCTTCAATTTCCTTGTCGTATGCTTCAATTTTTTCACTCAGTTTTTCCACAATTTCTTTCATTTCTTCAACCGAAAGCTCTTCGAAATCGTCCCGTTCTATTTCAGGAATGATTCGCTTCTCAATTAACTCATCGTACATTTGATTGGACTTTTCAATTAGTTTTTCACTATAATTTTCAACCGATTTTCGCCATACAAATGTGAATTTATTCGCATTGGCTTCAATCTTTGTGCCATCAATAAAAATAGCCTCTTCTTCAATTACTTCTTCCTTTACCAACTGAGATCGAAACTGTACAAAGCACTCACGTAATAACCCTTTCGCTAATGGGTGCACACGAAAGCGATTAATCGTTCTGTAACTTGGTTGATGCTCCTGAGATAACCACATCATTCGTACACTATCTTCTAATAAGGCTTCAATCTTCCTGCCCGAAAAGGCAGACTGCGTATAACCACAAAGGATAATTTTCAACATCATCCGCGAAGCATATGGCGGAC
>NZ_JBCPXV010000129.1:0-455 GCF_039581225.1 Ornithinibacillus proteolyticus
TGAGTATTGCGGACAGATTGAGCCAGAAGTGCGAAGTTTTGAGCCACTGTATGCGGACGTTTGAGCCAGTAATTGCGGAAGGGAGAACCATCGCCAACGCTTTGCCATAATTAGCATAGGTACTGTAGTCCGCCACCATTGACTTAACTTTTGTCCGTTTTGAGGAACAATTGCAGGTTTGTCACAAATAATGCCAAAGAGGCACACCTGCTAAAGTATGATAACACGGACAAGCCGATTCTAAGCATTCGCTGGTGGGGGCCCCGCCCCCTTCCAGCAAAAGCAAAGAAACGGGCGTTACAGTCAATGGCAAGTAGCTCCGCTATGGCTCTGACTCTATAATTTAAGATTAGTTGTACTATTAGTGGCTCTCGCACCGCAAATGGTGGCTCAATGTTCCGCATTCGGTGGCTCAAAACTACGCATAAGCGGCTCAATTCATCCGCAATAAACAC
>NZ_JBCPXV010000130.1:0-447 GCF_039581225.1 Ornithinibacillus proteolyticus
TCCTGAGATAACCACATCATTCGTACACTATCTTCTAATAAGGCTTCAATCTTCCTGCCCGAAAAGGCAGACTGCGTATAACCACAAAGGATAATTTTCAACATCATCCGCGAAGCATATGGCGGACGACCTGTATCTTTTCTAAGTGGTTCAAGAGCACTTTCTGGAATACTTTCTACTAAATCATTAATGGCAAAGGCAATGTCATTTTCTTTTAATCTAACTTCCAAATCCATAGGTAATACAACTTGTTTCATGTTATAATACGACATAAGGACACCTCCGAAAAAAGTTATTGGTCGTACTTTAATTTTATCAGATGGTGTCCTTTTTGTTTACTTTAATATCAGAAAATTGCGTGCAAAAAATAATAAGCATGGTCCTTACCGTTAAAACGTTGGTAAGGACCATGCTTATATTAATTTACTGGGGTTTTGTCCCAGCCTC
>NZ_JBCPXV010000131.1:0-347 GCF_039581225.1 Ornithinibacillus proteolyticus
CGTTGGTGTTGAGCGGAAACAGCTTCGTTCCGAGCGAAAAGCACCAAAACAATATCGTAAGCAATTTGAAGATTTTATTGAGCGTAAACAAAATTATCAAAAGGATATGGAGATTTTTGAAGACCGCAATAGTTACTCCAAAACAGATCAAGATGCCACTTTTATGCGGATGAAAGATGACTATATGAAAAACGGACAACTGAAGGCAGGGTATAACGTCCAAGTTGCGACAGAGGGTCAATATGCACTCGCTTATGACGTATTTCCAAATCCAACCGACACTCGTACATTGATTCCCTTTTTGAATACGATCGAAGAAAACTTTTTAGAACTACCTAAATACATCG
>NZ_JBCPXV010000132.1:0-339 GCF_039581225.1 Ornithinibacillus proteolyticus
TGTGCCGTAATATTAAACATCTGATTTTTTCCCCCACCTCAAACCCGCATCCCACCGTTGCCGTTAAAATAAAGTTTTGCTAGGCAACCCCCATTTTGAACGTTTTTTCTTTCAAAAACAGGCACTTTCTTCCCTCTATTATGCCTGTTTTTTCACCTATTTTTCGGAGTTGGAATAAAGTATTGCTAAAAACAATTGGAAGGGAAATTGAAGGAACACTGAACTGACAAGGGTTTGGGAATGAAAAGACCCCGAAATCGCAAATGTTTATTTTAACGAAATCAGGGTCGGACTAGCAAATGTTTATTTTGACTGATAGATGTATTTTTTAATTAGACA
>NZ_JBCPXV010000014.1:0-82253 GCF_039581225.1 Ornithinibacillus proteolyticus
TGGTGTCCTTTTTGTTTACTTTAATATCAGAAAATTGCGTGCAAAAAATAATAAGCATGGTCCTTACCGTTAAAACGTTGGTAAGGACCATGCTTATATTAATTTACTGGGGTTTTGTCCCAGCCTCCATTACCTATCAAAAACCACTCTCGTACTGGCAATCATATCATGTAATCCTTGTTTCTCTTCGGTAAACCCAACAATAATATAGAGAACCATTAGGATGGAAAACACACGATAAATAAATCGTCCAATGACCTCCCTGAAAAAGACGTCGCTCCATTTGAGAGATTGTTCATCCTCACGAATTACTCTAATTCCTAAGATCATCTTTCCTAATGTTTGCCCAAAAAATTTCGTCATGAAAAGAAAATAGGCAAAGTAGACAATTGACGCGATTACCCCTGTTACAGTCCATAATCCAATGCTAATGGCAATTCCATCATTCACAAATTTAAAGGGAGACAGCAAAATACCATTCAAACTGGAGATAACCACTATATCTAAGACATATGCCCAAAATCGCATCCAAAAGCCGGCAAAACGTTGCTCCGAACTGGATGCAGCATGTTGATAACTTAAACTTGCTTCGCTCATCGTTGGCCCTCCTTAATTTGAGTATAGGTACATTGCTCTTGGTGTATTTGATTCTTGGACTATCTGTAGCATATTAACCAATTCCTGATCTTTACCAAATAAGCTTTGAACAGACATTCCTAAAAATTGCTCAAAACCAACAGCATTATTATATCGAACCACTTTTGCATTCGTTAGCCCTAGATCTTCCTTCATGATTTCAATTGTATCCTCTAATGTTCCAAGCTCATCAACTAATCCATTTTCTTTTGCCTGGCTACCAGTGTATACCCGACCATCACCAAGCTCCCGAACTTGATTTTCTGACATATCCCTACCATCCACAATCACCTGAACAAAGTCGGCATACATATCATCAATCATTGCCTGCAATAGTTCTCTTTCATCATCCGTCATTTCACGGAAAGTAGACATGATATCCTTGTACTCACCACTTTTAATAGTATTAAATTCAATGCCAAGTTTATCTGTTAATCCAGACAGATCATAGCCTTGCATAATGACACCAATTGAACCAGTCAAAGTCGCTGGATGAGCAAAGATTTTATCTGCAGGGGCTGAAATGTAATAGCCACCAGATGCAGCCGTATTACCCATTGATACATATACAGGCTTTTCCGTTTCTTCTTGGACCTCTACGATTTTATCATGTATTTCCGCGCTCTCTACGACTCCACCACCAGGTGTATTGACTCGAAGAATGATACCATCGACACTTGGGTCACTGCCAGCCTCTTCAATCATCTCTAAAAATTTTCGATGGTTATAGGATGTAGTATTTAAAAGCGTACTTGGTGTTGTATCTTGAATCACACCATCCAGCTGTAATACTACAATTTTTCCATTTGTTCCTGTTTCCACTACCTCTTCTTTAAATTTACTTTCTGGAAAAGCAAACAACTGTTCAAAATTTGTACTTGCAACACTTGTTACGAGCTGAAACCCTGTGGAAAGGATAAATAATACTACTGCCACAAGTAGCGCAAACCAGCGTTTCTTATTCATGAAAAAACCTCCTGTTATTACCAAATTATGTTTAACAAAAGAATACACTATTTGAGTTTGGATATCTAATTATTGTGCAATGAATAAGGTTAAAATTTCACTTAATAAAAAGAAGATACAGCGACTGTTTAGCTGTATCTCCCCTAGTAGTTGATCTAAAAATATAAGGTAGTAGGTTTTTTCTTTTGTGTCCGTTTCACTTTCGGTGGGTAATATCCTCGCTCAAAAATTCTACCCTTTGTAATCTGACATTGCTTCAAAAAGGCATCAATCGAATCGGATTCTACGGATTCCATTGCTTTTTGCATTACCTTTGCCGCAACACGTGCATCCTCTAATGCATTATGGTGATTTAAAGCGAAGCCATGATGAGCTGCCAGTGTGTTTAACTTATGATTTTCTAGCTCTGGCCAGACGTGCTTGGCAATGTTGGCTGTACAAAGATAATCTAATTCCGGATATGTCATGCTGCCTCTATCCAATGATTGACGAATGACACTCATATCAAAGCTTGCATTATGCGCGACAACCAGATTACCTGATAAGTAGGTTTCTAATGTTGGCCAAATCTCAGAGAACGTCCTAGCATCCAATACATCTTCTTCTACAATACCGTGTACACGTACATTAAATGGATTAAAATAAGTTTCCGGATTGATTAAACTATAATATTCATCTAGTATTTCCTTCTCATCGGCAATCACAATCCCGACGGCACAAGGACTATGACGCTTTTCATTCGCTGTCTCAAAATCGATCGAAACAAAATTCATATTAGACATTCCTTTATTTATAACGTTACACCTATCATAACATGGCAAGCATCTTACTGTAATATAAAATGATAAGCACTATCCCTTATAACAATCCTACCATTTTCAACCCATGTAGAATTCCATCTTCATCAACAGACTTGGTCACAAATTTAGCAGCGTTCTTGGCTTCTTCCACTCCATTTCCCATCGCGACACTATTAGGAATTTTGGTAAGCATTTCTACATCATTTAACCCATCACCAAATGCATATCTGTTTTCCTCAGGAATATGTAATTTCTCCATTACTTTTTCAATTCCATATGCTTTCGATCCACCTTTCGGCAATATATCGGTACTTAAGCGATGCCAGCGGACAAAGTCAAACTCTGGGAATGCATCTATGTACTGCTGCTCTTCCTCTTCCACACAAAATAAAAGCGACTGGAAAATAGCATTATCCTCATAGTAATGTGGATTATAGCTAGGCAAGCCAATTTTTAATTCACTAATACTTTCCGTTATATGTGGATGTTCTGATACATTAGCATTCATACCGTCAGGATCCATAAAGAGAACTGGATGCCCATTAGCTAAAGCTTGATCGGTCAGGTTCTTTAATGTGGGCATCTGTAAAGAGTTCGTGTAGACTTCCTCTTCTTCAACTACGACATATTGCCCGTTATAGCTAACATACGTGTTGATCCCTAATTCTTTCAATAGATTTTTAAACATAAATGGTCCACGCCCTGTTGCAATGGCGACAATATGCCCTTTTCTTTGTAACTCCTGAATTGCTTCCTTCGTCGAACGTGGTAATTTCTTCTCGTGATCTAATAATGTACCGTCTATATCAAAAAATACAATACTTTGTTGGGACATGGTGATAGATCTCCTTTTAAGTGAATTTTATTCTACTTTCATTCTAACCATTGAAAGGCTTTACAAGTCAACAAATATAGAGAAGCTTGTGGGTTTGGTAATTTTGTGTGGGGGGGGGGCGCGGTTTCCGGGGGCTTTTGCGCGACTTCTTGGAGTTTTGTGCGCGGCTTCTGGGTTCTCGCGCGATTTTTTGGGATTCCCACGCGATTTCTTGGCATTCTCGCGCGAATTTCGGGGATTCCCGCGCGATTCTGGGTTTCCGCGCGACCTCTCGGGATTTTCGCGCGACTTCTTGGGTTTTTCGCGCGACCTCTTGGGATTTTCGCGCGACCTCTTGGGTTTTTCGCGCGACCTCTGGGTTCTCGCGCGATTTCTCGACTTCCCCGCGCGAATTTCAGGGATTCCCGCGCGAACTCCGGAATTCCCGCGCGATTTCTCACCTTCCTCGCGCGACTTCCAAACATTCCCGCGCGAACTCCGCACCCACTCCCCAACAACCAACACTCCCTCATTCACCTCTAAAACAAATTAATCCCACTTCTTCATCCGCTCGATCACATGCTTTTTAAATTTTGTTACGAGTGTCTTTTTTCCTTCTGATGATTTCTGCTTTTGCCATTCATTGTAGCTAGCTATCGTTATTAAAATTGATCCAGCGATTAATAGATAACCCCACCATGGTAGGTTACCCCAGTATGGTCTTGTTTGCATTAGCACGTTGAATAAGAGTACGCCTGCGCCTACAAAGAAAAAGGACTTTATTTGATAGATCATACCTGCAATGAGTGATGCCAAGGATAGTGCCCCGATGATTAAGGCATCATATATTGTGTTGCTCGCTAAGCCGTCCTGTACTAGTAAAAGTGCTACGATGACTAGTACGGCCCACTGAATATAGTTCGCTACTTCTTTCTTTTCCTTCAGGACGGATTTTCTTAGAACAATAACGACTAAGATCCAAGGTAGTACATAGCATTCTCTTTCGAATAATGGCGCGATTTCTATGTGACCTAGCAGTGCATAATATGGTTGTAGTGCAAAGACAAAAGCAGCAAATGTGATCCATGTTGCAGAAATGTCTGCCACACGGTTTCGATTAAGTAGTAATCCAGTGACGATTAAGACACCTGGAAGAAGCTTGAAAGCTAACTGATCCGTGAAAATGCTGAACTGATATACATTAAGGCATGCAAGAAATCCTATGAACGTATACCAATCTAGTTTAAATTGTTTTGTCTCTAATTGATAAAGCGTTGGATAGATTATCCGGCCGACTATTAATCCCACCACAGCAAATGAAGCATAAATGTATGGCTTATATGCTAGCATCTCGGGTGTATTTCCGAAATTTATCGTCCCTACGTATAGCAATAATAATGGGAGAATGGTTAATATATCCCATTTCATACGGTGTAACACGTACATGACAAGTGCTCCAAATAAGAGGGTTATTCCAAACGAGATAGCATCATGGGAATAGCTCATCACAAAGCCGAAGATACCGATACTAGAGAACGGAATAAAATAATAGGCAATTCGTTTTTTCCATTCGCTATCTCCAATCATCCAACCTACAAACAACAACAGACTAACGATGAAATACGTGTAAATATAGTCAAGATTCCAGTCCCATTTGGAAAGGGCTAATGGAAGGGAAATCCAGAATGTCGTCCAGCCTGCATAGAAAAATGTTTTCCGTTGCCATTCCTTCTTAACCAATGTAACGGTAATCCCATAGATAGCCGTTGCTAGTAGAAATGCCCATAATGCATCTGCTCCATTAATAATGCTCGTAAGAATTAACGCTAATGGCAAGTAAATTTGCCCCACCCAGTGAAAAGCTCGTTGCATTAGGAAATCCTTTTTACCGCTAACGAATCCAACACCTAGTAGCAATATCGTTCCTAATATCCATTCGAACCATTCGAACACTTCTGGAATTGTGGCTATCCTCTCATGAATAATATGCAGAAGATGGAAATAGAAAAATAGAGAAAAGCTGGCAAGGACATAGGGAATAGCAGTCCAGCTTGTTTTCCGGTATAGCAAATAAGCCATTGCTATTCCACCCAATGTAATCAACGCACTAGTCACTGGCTCCAGTGTTAAGCTCCCTAGCATACCAATTCCATAGAACAATTGGGCAAGATAAAAACTACTCTCTGCGAACTTCTTCTGATTCATCGTTTTCCAACTATAGCTACCGGCTAAAACGACTATACTACCGAGTACGATTCCCATAGTTAGAAAAGCATCCTCAAGGTATGGTGCATCTTGTCGTGCAACATGACTATATAAAACGGTAACGGCTAATCCTAATGCTACCCCATGCAACCATGGTGCCATCTGTAGCAAATGCGTACGTGTTTCATACGTATTCATGACAATCGCCAATCCAGCAAGGAAGAATAGCATAATACTTAGCTCAAGGCTTTCGAACATAACAAAGCTTGCGAATAAACAAAAAATCATCGCAATACTACTCACATCACGCGTACTATTCTTCATTGGCTGCCAAAGTGATATGTTTATGAGACAACCACCTAGCATATAAAAAAGATAGGCCAATATAAATCCAGGAAGAATAATAGATTCATAACCAATCCACTCTTGACCTAGTAAAGTAAGCTGATACAAAGCACTTACTAAGAAAATAGGACTTAAATAATGGAATAGCTTATTCGTAACAAGTGAAGCAAGGTAAGCAAAATGAAGTGCCATAATAACATAGGCAAGAAATAAAACAAGTGAGCCCTCGCCTGCTCTTATCATTAGCCCTTCAAAGGTAATATATATAAATGCTAGAACTGAGACGACCGCACTCGTAACTTGAAATATTTTCTGTAAAGATCCTGCATCCTTCATCAGCTTTGGTAAAACGATGAAAAATACCCCTAACAATGCATAAGCTATCTCGCCAACACCTGCCAATATTGAGTTTTCCACTAGCTGGTAGCCACCATAAACGACCATAGCTGTAAACACGAAATGATAGGATTGGTGCTTGGTAACAAATATCATCGAAAAGTAGATAACTGCAGTTACTAATAAATTAAAGCTATACATCCATGCTTGATCATAGAACATGAGCATGAATAAGGTAGATAGGATGAGATTTGCTTGTATAAATGGAATGAATTCCGTAATAAAAGGCTTTAATCGCTTCTTCTCCTTTAGCAACCGATAACCGATGATTAAAGCAGCATTGTATACCATGATCCCTAGATAAAAAACATCTACCGGTACGTATAACGCTGCTAGCAAAAGACCGACGAACACACTAATTGCTATATACGAAAACCAGACAAAAAGACGGGATGATTGCGTAAAAGCAAAGTAAGTATATATAGGGAGAATGAATAAAGTTCCGATTGCCCCCAATAAAAATTTCCCCTCTCCAGAAAAGGAGAAATAACTTCCAAATAGCTCAAAATAGCCGACAGATACAACGATAATTGGTAAAAACAAGCTACCTAACACAAGAAATGCAAATGCTGTTTTCGTTATTTGGAGAATTCTGCTAGTTAAGCCTGCCAATCCATAAAACAAAATAGCAACCGTTGAGATTAGTCCTGTTTTCGCCCAAGCACCAAGTGTATCCCATGTACTCGTCGCAAGAACTAATCCCCCTAAAAGTAATAGGATTACACCGAGATTCAAGCCCCAGGTAATATTCCGATCCCTCACCTGTTTTTCTGATAACGTCTTCTTCTCTTTCGTAATCGGCTTCGATTGAACGGCTTCGTTTTTCGGCGCTAAGCTTGTAGGTTGAGGGGTGATGGTGACTGTTGGTTCTTTCTTTGGCTGTCCCTGCTTTACCGTTTCCTGCCTGATTTGGTTCACTCGTGATATAGTTTGATAATATTTTGTATGTGCCTGGACAATTTTGGCTGCGACATTCATATTGATGTATCGCGCCTTCACTAATTGATGAAGTTCCTCGCGAACGATTTCTCTCTTTTCATCCGGACTAAGTTGTGTCATAGAACACCCACCTTTTGGTTTCGATATACTCATCATACCAATAACGACTAATGGAATCATTATAATTTTTTAATATATAGAAAATTATAGCTTGACATACTCTTTGGAGCGATGTAGAGTGAATAGTAACAATTAAATGACCGATTCTTATCCAGAGAGGTGGAGGGACTGGCCCTTTGAAGCCTCGGCAGCGGACTCATTTTGAGTACTGTGCCAATTCCAGTAGCATTTGCTAGAAGATAAGAAGAGCACCTAACCTAAATTTGTTTAGCCTCTTCTTATTTATGAGAAGAGGTTTTTTGATTGTTTACTAAATAAATGAGGTGAGGAAATGACAAACGAAATCCGGAACAACACGAATGACGTATTAAAAGCAATGGAACAATTAAAGGAAAAAGAGTGGGTGGACCTAACGCATGCCTTTGGTCCCGATTCACCACACTTTTCTGCATTTGAAGCAGCGGAATTTAAAACCTTATTTACCCATGATGATGGTTTCTTTGCGCAAAGCTTTACCTTCCCCGGGCAATATGGTACACACCTGGATGCACCAATCCATTTTGTACGGGATAGAAGATATCTAGCGGATTTAGACTTAAAAGAGCTTGTGTTACCTCTTGTAGTCATTGATAAATCAAAGGAAGCAGCTACGGATAACGACTTTACGCTATCTACAAGCGACATTCTAGCTTTTGAAGCAGAGCATGGTCTAATTGAAGCAGGAAGCTTTGTCGCGCTGAGAACCGATTGGAGTAAACGTTGGCCTGATCACGCTTTATTCGAAAATAAAGATGAAGATGGCAATGCCCATGCACCAGGTTGGGGACTAAATGCCCTGAAATTCCTATTTGAAGAACGTCAAATCAAAGCTATCGGCCATGAAACGTTTGATACAGATTCTGCGGTCGATTACCGAAAAAATGGAGCACTAGTAGGCGAATATTATGTGCTGGACCAGGATACTTACCAAATAGAGCTGCTTACTAATCTAGATAAGGTACCTGCTAAGGGCGCCGTTATCTTTAACATCGTTCCAAAAGCAAAAGGAGCATCCGGATTCCCCGTACGATCTTTTGCGTTATTACCATAGAAAATTTAAAGTAATAAAACTAGAAGCAAATCCCACTATAATCAAAAAGAAAGAAGGAATTAACATGACTACGAAAACATTTCAAGCGCCATTTCGAGCTGACCATGTAGGGAGCTTACTACGCCCGGAAAATCTATTAAAAGCAAGAGAAGACTATAAGAATGGCAATATTTCCAAAGCAGAACTAAGAGAAGTAGAGAATAAGGAACTACAGCGTATCGTGGATAAACAAATTGAAGTCGGGCTGGAGCTAGTGACCGATGGAGAATTTCGTCGCTCATGGTGGCATATTGATTTTCTTGAAAATCTAAATGGATTTGAAGGCTATGTGCCGGAAAGAGGCATTAAGTTTCAAGGCGTGGAAACAGAACCATATGATGTTCGCAATATCGGCAAGATCTCCTTTAATGAGGATCATCCATTCCTTGAAGACTTTAAATTATTTAATGAAATAGTAGCTGGACGTGCCGTTGCCAAGCAAACCATTCCTAGTCCTAACCAATTATTCCATCGTGGTATTCGAAACACGGCGGTTTATCCTACTGTCGAGGAATATGCGAAGGATGTTATCCAAGCCTACCGGGATGCGTTAAAGGCCTTTTACGATATCGGTGTCCGATATATACAATTAGACGATGTTTATATTACTGGTCTGAATGCAGATAGTCTAGTAGCATATGAGCCTGAACTCTCCCGTGAGGAATTAATTGAGCTATCCCTTCATGTCGTCAACAGTGTATTAGAGGATAAACCAGATGATTTATATGTTACCACCCATCTCTGTCGGGGAAACTATGAATCTAGATGGGCATTTGAAGGTAGCTATGCACAGATTGCACCAACATTATTTGCAAAAGAAAAGGTGAATGGATTTTTCCTAGAGTATGATGACGAGCGGTCTGGTGATTTCAAGCCATTAAATTACATCCCTAAAGGTGGCGCATGTGTTGTATTAGGTCTTGTTACTTCAAAGTTTGGTGAATTGGAAGATAAAGAAGAAATTAAGCGTCGTATTCAAGAAGCCAGTCGCTATGTGCCGCTGGATCAGCTTGCATTAAGTCCACAGTGTGGCTTTTCTTCTACTCATCATGGAAATAAGTTAACGGAAGAACAGCAATGGGCGAAATTGAAGTTTATTGTGGATATTACGAAAGAGGTATGGGGATAAAATAGGGGGACTCTCCCCCCTATTTATTCTTCTGCATAAACTCCAATACTTGCTCACTTGTCGGCATACCAGCTTGTGCTCCTATTTTTGTAACGGATAATCCGGCAGCCGCATTGGCAAATTGGATAGCTGCTTCTCGGGTTGCTCCCCCGCCGATTAGAACGGCAAGTGCACCATTAAAGGTATCCCCTGCTCCAGTTGTATCCTGTACGGAAACCGAATAGGCCGGCACTAGTATTTCTTCCTTCTGATCAACATATAGCGTTCCCTCTGAACCTTTCGTGATGATGAGCTTGTCCTGAAGTCCTTCAGGTGAAATCTCGGAGAACATCTCCTTTGCTTCCCCTTCATTCGGTGTAATAAAAGTAGCCGCTTGATATACTTCTTCCGGCAGCTGTTGATAAGGAGCTGGATTGACAATAACCGGAACTTCGAATCGGTGTGCTAAGCTTGTAACATAAAAAATGGTTTCTATTGGAATTTCTAACTGTAGCAGTACCACATCACTATTCTTAATTTGTTCCTCATATTTCGCTACCATATCTTTGGTTACATGTGAATTTGCTCCTGGTGCCACGATAATCCGATTATCTTGCTCTGCTAATATAATTGTTGCTGTACCGGTAGCAATTCCTTCTTTTATCTCAACACCTGTTGTATCAATTCCTTCTCTCTGCAGATTCTCTCGTAAGCTTTTTCCAAAGGTGTCATCTCCCACCGCTCCAATTAATTGCACGGTAGCGCCTAGTCTTGCAGCTGCGACTGCCTGATTGGCTCCCTTACCACCAGGGTAGGTGGCAAAGTTTTTCCCCATTACGGTTTCTCCCTTTTCTGGTACTCGATCAGTGGTAACCGTTAGATCCATATTAATGCTTCCCACTACTGTAACGATTGTTGATTTATTCATGGTAATCCCCCTTGATTTGTTGAAATAAATAAAAAACTATAAAATATTTTCTAGAACTTTGGTAAAATGTAAGAAAATGAATTAGATATTTTTTCAGGAGGCGCCTCTATGTGGTTTTGGATTATTTTGATTATCGTGCTATTAATTGTACTTGAAGAGGGCTTATATTTTCTTTCTAATCGCCTTGCCTTTACTAAACAACCGAAGGAACAATTAAATGATAACCCAGAAGAGAACGTAACAGCAAGAATCCGCCGACGTTTTAGAAGAAAGCATTAGGTTCATCCTGATGTTTTTTTAGCAAATAGGAAAGCATACGAAAGGAGTAGTTTATGTTAAACGATTATCAACTAATGCGCATCCCCGGTCCAACCCCAATCCCACCAAGTGTTCAACGAGCTATGACAAAACCGATGATCGGCCATCGTGACCAAGAGACAAAAGATTTACTGAAGCATATCAAGCCGAAATTAAGGAAGTTATTTGGTACTAAGGAAGACGTAGCTATCGTTGCTGGTTCTGGTACATCAGGTATGGAAGCTGCAGTCGTTAATACCGTAACTCCTGGTGATGAAGTCCTTGTCGTGGTTACTGGGGCTTTCGGTGACCGCTTTGTCAAAATTTGTGAAGCTTATAACCTGCACGTACATAGGTTGGATTACCCTTGGGGAGTGGCGCTTCACCCTGAAGAGATTCAAGACTATCTACTGCACCACCCGTTTATTAAAGCTGTTTTTGCCACTCACTGTGAAACGTCTACAGGTGTTTTAAATCCTATCCAAGAACTCGCTGCTTCTATAAAGGAAGTCACAGATGCCCTATTCATTGTAGACGGTGTATCTAGTATTGGCGGAGTGGAAATGAACATGGACGAATGGCAAATCGATGTATGTGTAACAGGCTCCCAAAAAGCATTGATGCTCCCACCAGGACTCGTATTCATAGCAGCCAGTAAGAATGCTTGGAACAAGATCGAACATAATCAGCACCCACGCTTTTATCTAGACCTTAGAAAATACCGAGATAACCAGCAACTTGACTCCACACCATTCACACCCGCGATTTCCTTATTATATGGTCTAGAACAATCACTTCAATTACTTGAATCAGAAGGTCTTGCTAATGTTTGGAAAAGACATCAGCTCATGAAACAGATGACTCGAGCTGCTTTTGAAGCGCACGGAATTCCATTGTTGACTAATGATACAGATGCTTCCCCAACCGTAACAGCAATTCAGCCATTTAACTTTCACCCAGATAACGTAAGACAATTGGTCAAAAAGGAGTTCGGCCTTGTGCTTGCAGGTGGACAACAGCAGTTAAAAGGGAAGATTTTTCGCATTGGCCATATGGGCTACTGTACACCAGCAGATATTTTACAGACGATTAGCTGTATCGAATTAGGATTGGCTAAGCTTGGTATCCTATACAATGTCGGAATTGGAGTCAATGCCGCTCAACTTGTATACTTAAGAGGAGGAAGCCCATGAAGAAATATAATCTATTAATCTCTGATCCTTTAAGTGAAGATGGCATAAGACCACTCCAAGAAGCTTCCCATATTCATATGGTGATGAATCCAAACTGGAATACAGAACAGCTGCTAGAAAACATCGGCGCATTTGATGCCCTTATCGTTCGAAGCCAAACCCAAGTAACGAGGGAGTTAATGGAGCGTGCTAGCAATCTCAAAATTATCGGTCGTGCAGGTGTCGGTGTGGATAATATTGCGATGGAAGCCGCCACTGAACATGGCATTATAGTTGTCAATGCACCAAATGGCAATACGAATTCGGCTGCTGAGCATACGATGGCTATGTTAATGGCACTAGCACGAAAGATCCCCCAAGCCTACCTTGCTTTAAAACAGCAAAAGTGGGATCGTAAATCCTATATTGGCGTCGAGCTTAAAAATAAAACACTTGGCATTATTGGACTAGGACGCATTGGAGCAGAAGTTGCTTACCGTGCAAGAGGACAACGAATGAATGTTATCGCATATGACCCTTTTCTAACGAAAGAAAAAGCAGAGAAAATGGGGATTGAGTATGGCAGCCTCGATGATGTCCTACGAATTGCGGATTTCATTACTGTTCATACCCCATTATTAAAAGAGACTAGGCATCTACTAAATAAGGAAGCCTTTCACAAAATGAAACCTGGCGTGCAAATTATTAATTGTGCCCGTGGTGGGATTATTGATGAGGACGCATTATATGATGCGATAGTTTCCAAAAAAGTAGCAGGTGCTGCCTTAGACGTGCTGGAGGAAGAGCCCTTCTTGAACCATAAATTACTGGAGCTAAATGAGGTTATTGCTACACCACATCTTGGAGCAAGTACAATCGAAGCACAAGAAAATGTCGCCATCGATGTTAGTCAAGATATCTTACGGTACTTTAATGGCGACCCTGTCAGAAATCCTGTCAACATGCCATCCCTTGACAATGAGCTACTGCGAAAGGTGGAACCGTATTTTCCAATCTGTGAAAAGCTTGGAGAATTTCTTATTTATTTGACCGATGAAGTAGTCGAGGAAATAACTATTACCTATACCGGAGACCTTATAAAGCATGACCTCTCCCCACTAAGCAGGAAAGTCGTAAAAGGTATGCTGAAGCGCCATCTTGGAACCCATGTTAATGAAGTTAACGCCCTTTATCTCGCGAAGAAAAGAGGCATTGAAATTCACGAAAGTAAAACCTATACGAAAAAAGGATTTTCCAACTTGATTACGGTAAAGATGAAAACTAAAAACGGAACTCGCAGTGTCGCTGGAACTGTACTTAGTGGGTTAGGTCCGCGTATTGTTAAAGTCGATCATTACCGTGTCGATATCACCCCTTTAGGTCATATCATTGTTATCTACCATACGGACCAGCCTGGTGTCATTGGAAAGATGGGTAGCCTATTAGCCAAGCATGAGGTCAATATCGCTACTATGCAGGTGGATCGGTCTAATATAGGCGGGGATGCGATCATGATGCTAACAGTGGATAAACATGTCCATGATCAGGTGTTGCAAGAGCTCCTGCAGCTTCGGGAGATTCACCAAGTTAGAATAATCGATTTATAACGATATGTAAGCTTGGTTTAGACAAAATGATGTAAAAAGACAAAATAGTGTATAGATAACTGGGTGAGCCTCCTTTTTCCACTACATAGGCTCACCCATGTTTAATTTCTGCTAGATTCCGAGCAATATTTTAGATCTAGCAGCATGCTTGCCTCATCATACATCGGCACGAGCTTTTCCTTTGGATATGCTGTCCATAAGTGGAATAAGCTCTGTAAGATTCTTAATCTCATAGGTTGGTAGAATATCTGTCGCCTCCAGTCCGTTCCGGTTAATCCATACATTCCTCATTCCTACTCGATTTGCCCCTAGTATATCCGTGTTCAAATTATCCCCAACCATGATGGCATCATCACTTGTTATTCCAATACTTTCTAGTACATATGTAAAGATGGACGGATCTGGCTTGCCAATACCGAAGTCTCCTGAGATAAACACACGAGTAACGTATTGCTCTAATTGTGGTGATAACGCAAGCTTAGTTCGTTGTAGAGAAGGTGCACCGTTTGTTAGCATGTACAACTCGTAATTAGCTTTTAACGCTTCCAAGACCGCATAGGTATCCGCATAAACAAAGGGCACATTCTTCCGGTGCTCTGGGAAGGCCTTTGCTAATTCCCTTGCGAACTCCTCATCCTTTATACCAATAGACTGTAAAGCCTTTGTCCACACTTGAAACTGGTATTCGGGTGCGATATGATGTAAAGTTTGAAACTCTTCAAAGGGATCATCAAATGTTCCCCAAAGCCCCTCAAACGGATTAATTCCTATTTTTTTCGCGAAGGCATATGTCTCATATGCCTTGTAACGCTCCCGTGCAATGTCACGTACTTTCGCTTCCAATGCTTCCGGATTGATGTCGTATTTCTCGGCAGCTTGTTCACATGTTGCCCGCATCGCTTCCTGAATACTTCTTTTATCATCTAATAACGTATCATCCAAATCGAAAATAATCGCTTTTACCACTGGCACACCTACTCCTTTTCTTTTAAGTTTAACATAATGGGAAGAACGAGGGATTATGGGATCTGTTACCTTTTTTCCTCATCCTTTGTTAATAAGGGCATTGAGGCGTGGCGTCGGTTACCTTCTTACACTGTTTCTTTCAATTAAGGGAACTGATCCGCCTTCTCTGTTACCTTTTTAACTGTTTCTTCCGCATTTAGGGCACTGAGCGGATCCCTCTGTTACCTTTTTGGCTGCTCCTTCCGCATTTAGGTCACCGAGGAGCGCTCTCTGTTACCTTTTTCACTGCTTCCTCCGCATTTAGGTCACTGAGCGGATCCCTCTATTACCTTTTTTTGCTGCTTCTTACCCATTTAGGTCACTGAGCGGATCCCTCTGTTACCTTTTTCAGGGCTTCCTTCGCATTTAGGTCACTGAGGTAGGCTCTCAGTTACCTTTTTGGCTGTTTCTTCCATATTTAGGTCACTGAGAGATGCTCTCTGTTACCTTTTTCACTGCTTCCTCCACATTTCGGTCACTGAGGGACTCTCTCTGTTACCTTTTTGGCTGCTTCGTGTACTGATCCGTCTACTAAAAAACGCCAAGACAGGCTTTCTTGTCTTGACGTTATCTTTTATTGATAAATCTCGTAATTTCGCCCGGTTTGTGCGCCTTCCACACTTTTCCGGTAAAAAGTTGCAACTTTACTAGCTGGTACTGGTGTAAAGCCTACAAAGAATTTCTCTAGTCTCGAAAATGATTCTTCTACAATGGTTGGACTGACACTGTTGATGCGAATTCCTCTTGGCATTTCAATCGCTGCTGCTTTTACGAAGGCTTTTACTCCGCCATTAGCCATGGCAGCGGATGCTCCCATGCGAATCGGGTCATCCATCATTACACCTGTAGTTAATGTGAAGCTACCACCATCATTTACATAATCTAAACCTAGTAGGACTAAATTAATTTGCCCTTTTAATTTACTTTCTAACCCGCGTTCATTCAGCTCAGGAGTTAGCTCCGATACAGAAGCGAAATTGGCGCCTCCAGCGGCATTCACGACTGCATCGACTTTTCCGATTTTTTCATACATAGCTTTAATACTGTCTGGCGATGTATTATCCACTGATACATCTAACCCATTTCGTCCAGCACGAATTAGATCATGATGTTCTAACGCCTTACAAATCTCACTCCCAATTGTTCCACTGGCACCAACTACTAAAATCCTCATCGGCATATCCCCTTTTTGGACTTTAAAAATCTCCATACTTATTACTATGATGGACAGTTTGTAAACTATTCCACTCCATTTTCAACGATGGAAAATCGAACACGCTCACAGTCTATTTCTGCCATTGCACCATATGGTAAAATAAACCTTGGTTCTGTGTGACCGAAGCTAAGGTTATATAGTACAGGTAAATCCTCTCGATTATACTCCTTCAAGACCGTCTGGATTACTTCCTGATATTCGGTATAGAATCTTTCATCCTTGGGCTTTGCTATGATCATACCATTTATACTAGCTAAAATTCCTTGCGCCCCATAATTTCGAAGCCAGTAACGTAACAGGTTCGGATCAGGTTTTTCTTCTGAGGTTTCTAAGAATAGAATACTGTTGTCAAAATTGTCTAAGCCTGGCCAAATGCTCGTACCTTTCGCAAATTCCAATACTTCTACACATCCACCTATTAACCGGCCTTGAACGACTCCTTCTCCTTGTAAAACCTCATAGCCGGAATTCGGATGCATCTTCCGTTTCCTCTCGTTATGCCCTTCCTCCCAAGCAAGAAACTCACTCGTCCATTCCGGCGGAGGTAAAATCTCACCTATAGGCGCACTAGAAAATAATGTACGCTGTACCATTTCGATCGTATAAGAATGCATTTCTACATTTTCTGCAAAGTCTGTTAAAATAGCTGGTCCGTAGAATGAGGAAATTCCCGCTTTATAACAGAATAAATGAGTAATCGTTGAATCAGAATATCCCATGAAAATCTTCGGGTTCTGGCGAATTAGCTCAAAATCAATATAAGGTAATAACCGAATACTATCATCTCCACCAATATTCGAAATAATTCCTTTAATCTCTTTATGCTGAAATGCGGTCATCAAATCTTCTGCCCGTGCTTCTGGGTTTTCATAAATATATTGGCTTCCCTTTAAACTATTTGGCATCGGTACCACCTCAAGACCAAATATCTCCTCTAATCGTTTCACACCTTGCTCGTATCGCCAGGCTATAGCTTGGTCCCCGGCACCACCCCAGGATAAGCTCACGGTGGCGATTTTATCTCCTTTTTGTAGCTTTTTAGGTTTTATGACCATACTTCCACCTCCCTACTCTCTACTATTCGCCGTGAAGTAGCCATACTCCTTCTAAACAAACAAAAACCCCAGAGGATTCAATTCCCCTGGGGTAGAATTATTCACCTGCTTTAGCTCTTCCTGGGTGATGATACTTGATAAAGAAAGTTAGAACTAATCCTACTGCCGCTATAATTCCAGCTACAGAAAACGCCACATTAACCCCATGAATCACGCCATTGACCCCCTCTTCTGGGATGGCGCTACTTGTCATAATTGTAACAAGTAATGCGGTACCAATAGCACCTGCCATTTGACGAAGTGTATTATTCATTGCGGTACCATGTGGTAGCATTTCACTAGAAAGCTGGTTTAATCCTGCTGTTGTAACTGGCATCATCACCATCGCTATTCCAAGCATGCGAACCGCTTGAACGGATGCGATGTACGTGAAGGTTGTTTCTGAATTTAATACAGCTAGCATAAATGTGGTTACCGTAATGAGCAATAGACCGATTAAGGATAACCACTTTGCACCAAAACGGTCAAACAATCGTCCTGTAACAGGGTTCATTACCCCCATAATGAGGGCACCTGGTAAAATAGCCAATCCAGATTGCATAGGGGAGAATCCTAACATATCCTGCATTAATAATGGTAGAATAACGGCTCCACCGATCATGGCAAGAAATACGGTCATCCCAAGCACGGTTGTTAGAGTAAAGATTTTCTCTTTAAAAATCCGGAATTCTAAAATTGGCGTATCTAGCTTAAGCTGTCGTAAAATAAACCAAGTCAGGATAGCCGCGCCAAGAACTATCGATAACAATACTTCAGCGCTATGCCAACCACTCGAACCGGCAGTACTAAATCCGTATAATAAACCACCAAACCCGAGTGTTGATAATACGATTGATAAGATGTCGACCTTAGGAAATGTTTGCTTCGTCACACTCACTAGTACAAAATACGCTAACACAATATCAATAATCACAATAGGAAGTACAACATAAAATAAACTTCGCCAAGGGTAATGCTCAATTAAATATCCAGATAAAGTTGGTCCAATTGCCGGAGCAAAGGAAATGATTAACCCGAACAAGCCCATCGCTGAACCTCTTTTTTCAATAGGAAAAATGAGAAACATGATGGTTTGCATGAGTGGCATCATAATACCTGCCCCTGCTGCTTGAAGCACCCTTCCGACCAGTAATGTGAGGAACTCCGGCGCAATCGTACAAATTAACGTACCTAAAGCAAAGGAACCCATTGCTAAAAGAAATAAGGTTCTCGTTGAAAACCGAGCAATTAAAAACGCCGTAATGGGAATCATAATTCCATTCACCAATAAAAAAATGGACTGTAACCACTGAACGGTATTATCATCGATATTTAAATCCTCTTTGATGACAGGCAATGCTGTAACTAACAAGGTCTGATTTAAAATAGCAACAAATGTCCCTGTTAATAAAACAATTAGTAGTGGACCCTTTCGTATATTCTCTACCGAATCCACTTCATGGTGATGATGAACCATTTGGCAGCCTTCTTTCTCACTAATCTCTTATTATTGATACCACAAGTTCGGATTTTTATGTCCACTTCTCTCGTTAGATTTATTTCCATATCCTTCTACATGTTCGTAGCCATCATTATAACAAATAATACTTCTGGTTACGAATTAATTTTATTCAGAGAAGATTCCAATTATAATAAAAGAAAAAAAGAGGGGACTTTATTTAACAATGTGTCTAATCCTTTTCCAATTACAAGAACACCCAACCTATAAGCTAGTTCTAGCAGCAAACCGGGATGAGTCCTATGAGCGTCCTACGTTACCCGCACATTTTTGGGAAGACCAACCAGATGTTTTAGCCGGTAGAGATTTAGTACAGATGGGAACATGGCTCGGCATTTCTCGGAATGGTCGAATTGCAGCCCTTACTAATTATCGTGACCCGGCACATATGAATCCGGGAAAAACATCACGAGGTCATATCGTATCCAATTATTTAACAGGCGATGAATCCTCCCATGACTATATCCACCAACTACGTCATAAAAAGGAGGCTTTTGTTGGCTTTAATGTGCTTGTCGGAGATGGGGATCATCTAGCGTATTATAACAATATTGAAGATCAAATCACGTCACTTTCACCTGGTGTACATGGTTTAAGCAATCATTTTCTCAATACACCTTGGCCGAAAGTAGAAAATGGTAAGAAGCGATTACATCATTATTTGCAACAAACAGAAGTCGTGCAGACAAATGACTTATTTCAGATTCTTACTGATGCCGAAGAAGCAGAGGAATCCTTGCTTCCAGATACCGGTATTGGGCTGGAATTAGAGAAGAAGCTATCACCTATGTTTATTAACATGCCAGGATATGGTACGCGTTGTTCGACTGTGCTTACAATTGATTACGATAATCGGGTTTCCTTTTCAGAAAGAACATTTGAAGCGGGAGAATTTATAGATGAGGTTCATGTTCAATTTCAACTAAATAGCTAGAGAATTTCATTTTCTCGTTACCTTACACTCATTTCCGGAATAAGATACATTAAAGGCTTTATAATGGGTAGGTATAGCCAATGAATGACAACAATCAGGAATTATTTGGTACATGGATACAGGCGATAGGCACATTAATTGATGCAAGTAGTAGTACTCCCTACTATGAATTAAATGAAAAGTCCCAATCCGATCTCATTATCATTGGAAATGTCATGCAAGCAACCGGAAATGGCTTGATTATTGATACGGGAGAAGAATTTAGTATAGAACAGATTGGTGGAGTGATTGAATCCCTAGGGAACATAATCGTTGTTGCGGCAATTTTATTCGAATTAGATGATAAAGCAGAGATAGAATTGTCGATTAAGGGTCATCTACTTCAAGCTTTAGGAAGCCTTTTATCACCTTTTTATCTAACAGGGGATGACAAGGCATTCGATAAGGATGAAGTGCTTGTCAATTTTGATGCTATTCTCCAAGCAATCGGTAGTATCATGCAAGCCTGGGCCGGATTTCAAGCCCTTCATGCTAAAGAAGGTGAAAAGATTGATTCACTTGGCGGTTGGATACAAGCTAGTGGAGCAGTTCTTCAGGCTTTAGTCGTTAGTAAAAATCAATTTGAATTGGATAGCGAGAGAAAGTAATGCAAAAGCCCAGGACTTCACCCCGGGCTTTTACTATTCCTACTGCACTCCCATCATATCCCATGCCGTTATAATGCCAATTAATTTCTCACTTCTCTCCCCATTCTCTGTAATGAGCAGGGCATCCACTCGATTTCCTTTTTCCATATTATCCTTAAATAACTCAATGGCTTCATATATAGTCGCATGCTTTGCAATAAACTCATGATTGTTATCCTTCTGATAAGGCATAATTTGTTCGATTGCCACTTCTGTAATCGGTGTCTCATTATTTTCCGCTAACCATTTCGTTATCCCATTTTCTGTGACTAAGCCTATAAAATTCGCCCCATCGTAGATTGGAAATTTCGAATATCCCTTCTCCTTAACTGCCTGTAATAAACTGGATAAGGAATCTTCTTTATCAAACGTATGTACCTCTTTTTTAAACTGAGGAATGACAAGCTTTGGCTTCGTAATCTCCGCTTCTATCCTCTCGATTTGTTCCACTATGGAATCATGTGGCTCTGCTATTACCTGAACCGCGTCCACTCGATTATGAACAATCGCATTTCTTAGCTCCGCAAACTCTAATAAATCATCTTTATATCGCCTGATAACGGCATTATACTTTGTCAACATGCGGACAGCCTTGGAAAACCCAATCCCTTTATGACTATCTAGCTCACTATCTAATGCCTTATCTATTCTATTAAATGAGGTAATAAATCGATCTGAGTTTCTTGGCATAATACAATCTCCTTTATATCAAAGAAAATAAGCAATGCGGTTTAGGATATTTTCGTTCCATTTGCAACAGTTTCATCAGGAGCAAGTAGAATAACATCATCCTCGGTAGGGACGCCACCAAGCACTAATACTTCTGATTTAAATCCCGCAATCCTTCTCGGGGGAAAATTAACTACCGCAACAACTTGGCGCCCGACAAGCTTTTCAGGACTGTAGCGCTTGGTAATTTGTGCGGAGGATTGTTTCATTCCTAGTTCACCAAAATCAATTTCAAGCTTAATCGCTGGTTTCCTTGCTTCTGGGAAGTCCTCTGCCTTTAAAATAGTTCCTACTCGTAAATCAAGCTTCATAAAATCTTCTATTGTAGCCATATTCAAACCCCCATAAACTAATAATCCCCCATGTCATTACACGTGTACATGGAGGCTTTTTCTCGAGTTGCAGTATCATCTATTATGACTATTTTACAAGAGCTTATACTTTTGTCAAAGTAATTTATACTATTTAAGGGAATCGTAAGCATGTATTCTTTATTTTACGTTAAAAATATTATATCCTAGTAGTTGTGTAGGTTTAATTTCAAGGGGGATTTATTATGACATTAAATAAAGCATTAACCCTAGCAGGTTCTGATACAAGTGGTGGAGCAGGAATTCAAGCAGATCTTAAAACATTCCAAGAACATGGTGTGTATGGAATGAATGCTTTAACATCGATCGTAACGATGGAACCGAATGGATGGAATCATAATGTAACCACAATTGATGTAGATGTGGTGGAAAAACAATTAGAAACCGTACTATCAGTCGGAATCGATGCCATGAAGTCAGGCATGCTCGGTACGGTTGATATTATAGAGCTTGGTGCGAAGAAAATTAATGAGCACCAAATTGATAAATATGTACTGGACCCAGTTATGGTATGTAAAGGTGAGGATGAGCTTCTTCTTCCGGAAAATACCGATGCAATGCGTGAAGTATTACTTCCAGTATCTTTAGTGACAACACCTAACCTATTTGAAGCTTGGCAGTTAGCACAAACTTCTGGTCCGATTAAAACAATTGATGATATGAAGGAAGCTGCGACTAAGATTTATGAGCTTGGTGCGAAGAATGTTGTCATTAAAGGTGGACGTGCAATTCAACACGAAAATGCAGTGGATCTATTCTTTGATGGAAAAGATTTCACACTACTTGAAAGTGAAAAAATTGATACGACGTATAACCATGGTGCTGGTTGTACATTTGCAGCTGCGATTACAGCTAATTTAGCAAATGGTCAATCGGTAAAAGATGCGGTTACAAATGCGAAGAAATTTGTTTCTGCTGCAATTAAACATGGCTGGAGATTAAATGAGTATGTTGGCCCTGTCATGCATGGTGCGTATCATAAGTTTGAGGCGAATAATTAATAAGCCATATTTTATTTGGCTAAAAATGAAAGAGATTGGGACAAAAGAAATTATCTTAAAGTAAAAACCGAATGATGAGCAAAGACCACGCTCCGGAAATATACTTCGCTTTCACTTCCAGTACAGGGGCGACATCTGCTCGATAAAACCATCGCAGTGTCTACCTTGTACTTTATCACAGCATAAGTGCGACATCTGCTCGAAAAAACCTCGCAGTGTCTACTTTACCGCCGGGCGGCTGGTGAGCCTCCTCGTGCTACTTCTTTAGGGGTCTCAACCGTGCCCTTTCCTCCCGCAGGAGTCTACGTATATTTCCGGAGCTAGTATGGTGTATCATTCGGTTTTACATTTAATTCTTTTCGTTATGTCCCAATCTCTTATTTTTTCACTTCACTAATCCCTCGATGATTACCAGCGCTTCTAAGCTTCTTTCTCCATCATGATTGGTACTGGTTTCTTTGATGGTAGCATGTTAAAAAGAATGTTTAATACGATTGCGGTAATACTTCCTGCTACAATCCCATTACTAGTAATAATTTGGATACTTTCTGGTAATTTTGCAAATAATTCTGGTACTACCGTAACACCAAGTCCCATTCCTATGGAACAAGCCACGATCATAGAATTACCAGTTGATTTCGAGATTTCTTTACTTATCATGTTAATTCCTTGAGAAATAACCATGCCAAACATCGCAATACTTGCCCCACCTAATACAGCATTTGGAATAATAGTAGCCAATGCTGCAATCTTCGGTACTAGTCCTAAAGCAATTAAAATAACGCCAGCTACTACAATAACTTTTCTTGTCTTAACCCCAGTAATTTGCACGAGCCCTACGTTTTGTGAAAATGTCGTATACTGTAGTGCATTAAACAAACCACCAAGGAAAATAGCTAATCCTTCCGCACGATACCCTTTAGATAGATCTTTTTCTGTAATTTTTTTCTCTGTAATATCACTTAATGCAAAATAGACTCCTGTAGATTCTACTAGCGAAACTAACGCCACTAATGTGAGGGTTAGAATTGGTGCCCATTCGAATGATGGTGTACCGAAATAGAATAGCTCTGGTAAATGATAATAGGACGCTTCTTTTACCACTGTAAAATCTACTTTCCCCAGCATAGCCGCGATTATCGTTCCACCGACTAAACCGATTAAAATAGAAATAGAGCGCAGATAGCCTTTTGTAAAACGATACATGAGGATAATAAAAACTAATGTGCCAAATCCTAATGCAATGTTAAGCATGGAACCAAAATCTTCTGCATCCTGCCCTCCACCAAGGTTGTTTATCGCAACTGGAATTAACGTGACCCCAATAATCGTTACAACGGTTCCTGTTACAATTGGTGGGAATAAACGCACAAGCTTCCCAAAAATTCCACTGACTAATACAACAATCAAACCGGAGGCGATAATAGCGCCATACATCGCATTAATCCCATACTGACTCCCAATCGCAATCATTGGTCCCACTGCAGTAAACGTACACCCAAGAACAACCGGTAAGCCAATCCCGAAGAACCGGTTCGAGGCGACCTGAAATAAGGTTGCTACCCCACACATTAAAATATCAATCGCAACTAAATAGGTGAGCTGCTCTGGTGTTAGACCAAGTGACGAACCGACAATAAGTGGAACTAAAATTGCCCCCGCATACATTGCTAATACATGTTGAATACCTAGTGTTGCTGTCTTCATCCACTATTCCTCCCGAAAGGTAATTTGCTTATTTGCTAATGAATCAATGATAGCTAACGATTCAACACGAATACCCTGTTCTCTTAGCATATCACCACCAGGCTGAAACCCTTTTTCAATCACACTACCGATCCCTGCTAGTGTGCTTCCTGCTTGCTTAACAATGTCCACTAATCCTAGCGCTGCTTGTCCATTCGCAAGAAAGTCATCCAATACCAATACCACATCCTCATCGAGTAAATAATCCTTGGAAACTGAAATTTCATTCGTTTCCCCTTTGGTGAAAGAATGTACTTTGGCGATTAGTAAATTATCTACTAAGGTTAATGACTTTCGCTTTCGTGCAAACACAACCGGAACATGTAACTGAAGGCCTGCCATCACAGCAGGTGCAATCCCTGATGACTCAATGGTTAAGATTTTCGTAATCCCTTCTCCTTGAAATCGCTCCGCAAATTCTTTACCAATTTGCTCCATTAAGAAAGGGTCAATTTGATGATTTAAGAACGCATCTACTTTTAATACCTCATCGGACAATGCCTTCCCTTTTTCTATAATGGCTTGTTTCAGTAGATTCATAGACTTCTTTCCTTTCTGTTTAAAGCTAATGAAAAGTATTTTCCTATCAAAAAAGCTCGAAAACATTACTATGAAAAAAGTAATGTTTTCGAGCTAAAGGCTTGTCGAAAAATAGAATAAATATCCATTCATGTCCTGAATGCATATCATCCGGCTACTTTTCATAGTCAGCTCATTTACGGTAAGCTGGTAGAAACTTGCGAGCCATATCCCCGCGATTATATGAAAATAATATGAAATTGTTTATTAGTATACGAACAATTTTCGACAAAATCAATAGTAAATTTAAAATTAAAAGATTCAGATTTTAACAGATGACTTCAATGATAATGCTTGCATGGCTAGCAAAGCCTTTACTATCACACTTTCTCCTTATTCATCATTAACTATAGGTAAGAAAAGGAGAGGTCGTAATATGATTAGTGTTGACGTGATCATCTCTGGAATTATCGCTTTTGCATCGACCAACTTAGATGACTTAATCGTCCTGATGTCTTTATATTCCATGAGAAATAGTACCTTTAAAACTCATCATATCGTGATTGGTCAATATTTAGGGATTGGTCTATTAACATGCGTTAGTATCATCGCTGCTTTTGGTCTCCTACTGTTTCCCGAACACTGGATTGGTCTATTAGGACTTATTCCCATATTCATCGGAGTTCATATGTTCATGAATAATTTTCGGAATGCTAAATCAAGCGTAGTTGAAGGAGAAAAAGCAGTATTAAAGCTTCACCTAAGGAACTCTTTTTTTAATAATACTTTTCTAGTAGCGAGCATTACCATTGCAAATGGTGGGGACAATATTGGTATATATATCCCTTTCTTTGCGTTGTATTCTCTCTCCCAAATACTCGTCATTGTCGTTATCTTCAGTATCCTTATTGCGGTTTGGTGTTATATTGGCTTCAGATTAGCAACACTACCTATGATTAAAAAAGCCGTTGAAGAATACGGTGGCATCGTTATCCCATTTGTGTTTATCGGGATTGGAATTCATGTGATTGTCTCAAGCGGGACTTGGGAACACTTTCTTAGCAGATTGTAAACCGTAGGCATAAGAAAAAACTCCCACATTCGCTAACACTCTAGTGAATGTGGGAGTTTTCGAAACAGCCGTCTACTATCCATACCGCTTCCACACTTTCCGATAATCTACCCGACCATGATGATCCAACTCCAAATGGACATATTCACTATTCTTTGGCTGGTAGATCGTGTGCGAGCGATGTGTTAGAAAATAGAGAATGTGGGCTTCTTTTAAATATTCTTCAAGCTCAACATATACTTTCCAGCGAGAGAGATCATCAGGAAGCATCCTAATCCTCTCAATATACGAATGTACGGTTCTCTTTGTTTCCTCATCCAAAGAAGGGAAAACCGCTAATTCATTCGATTGCATCAACATGATTAAGGATAGTAATTTATCTTCAGATAGTGCAATGCCACCTACCACAACATCATATTTCATTAAAACATCCGGTTTGCATAGGTCTTTCACATTTAGAATATCAATGGTTGAAGCAATCCCTACACGTTTCAATTGTTCCTGAAAAATCAGTGCCTCCCTTTCATGATTTACCCCATCCCGGATTTCTTGAGCCGCAATGGTAAGGGTGATTTTCCCGTTAACATTAGTGGAGCAAGGTAGGCTTTCATCCTCGTCTTTTGCCATGCTCCGATAAGATAGAAAGCTATGTGCTACCATTTCATTCTCGAGACAAAACTCAGTTGGATTGATTAACTGACAAATCTGTTTTCTAACATGAATTTCCTTCATCAATGCACGGTTACAGTTTAATATAATAAAATCTGCTCCTTCTTCCACTTCCGTGTGTTCTTGCCATGATTCATCTGGTGCTCGTAAAAGAAGTGGATGAGGTGCTTCAGGTTGGAAATCATTTGTTTTAATCATTTCAATTCGATCAAGCCAAGGTCGTTCACGGTAATAGTCTGGAAATATATCGAGGCGTACCAGATTCTCGTCATGAACGGTCAATCGGTATGGACCAGAGCCTATTGGGTTCGTACGAAAATGGGATTCATCATCTAAAATCAATTCCATTGGAACGATCGATAGCTTCATCCCCGATAAATAACGAGGGAATAAATAGTCTACTTGATCTAAATGGAAAATAACGACATACGGATTAGGTGTATGAATCTCCTTGATTACCCTCATAATGACATGATTTTGAGGCAATCTTCCAATCGTATCCATTACATCTTTGCTAGTCAGCTCCCGACCATGGTGAAAACGGACACCCTTATTTAGATAAAATGTCCACCTTTTCCCATCATCTGACTCCCAATTCCTTGCAATTCTTGGTAGTAATGTTTCTGATTGAGCATCATATTCTACCAATCTATCAAATATTTGTTGGACTATATGGCTATCATGCCTGGAAAAAATATTCAATGGATCTAATGATAGATTGGTTTCGTAAAAAGGATAGCGTAATACATCTAGTTCTTCTTTTTCCTCTGTTTTCTTGAGGATTCCTAAATCTGCTTCAAACCATTGATTAAATAAATCTTGATACGTATGTAATGACCTCGCAAGTTCAAAGGCTGCACGATACTTTCCATCAACGGCGAGCTTTTTAGCCTCCTGAAATAATAACTGCTCTTCAGACAGGAGAATGGTGAGCTGAGGCTTCTTACCTCTCCCCTTATGGACATCCCACTTGATATCTCCCTGCTCCTGAAGTGACTTCATAACCGTTTTCGTATGTCTTTCACTACAATTTAACAAGTTAGCTAGATCCGCTATTGTCGTTTCCACTGGTGTAGCTAGCTTAAAATAGTTCATTAACACTTTTAAATGGTCCCGATATTTCATCCGTACCTCCTGGAAATCCTTCCCTTTTCTACCACTATAGCATTCTAACCAAAAAAGGTGAACTAATATTATTCTTTTTCTCACTTTTTATTCACCTTTTAAGAAGTTACGATTGTTTTTATGAAAGGGGTATGTAAATGGAAGCTCAAGCAATAAAACAACCAAAAGAACAAGCCTCACTTTGGCGTAATAGAAATTTCTTACTGATTTGGGGAGGCAATGCAATTTCTCACTTCGGCTTACAAATGTATACGCTAGCCATTCCACTATTAATCTATCAGCTTACACAATCTGCACTAGCTATGAGTACCATGCGAGCAATCGAGTTCTTTCCCAATATTATTATCGGCATGATCGCTGGGGTGTTAGTGGACCGATTTAATCGAAAAAGAATGCTTCAGTGGACAAGTCTCATTCAAGTTATGGCAATGGCCTTTATTGTTATCTTACTTTTTACAAACACGATTATGGTATGGCATTTATATGTATTTGGTTTTGTCCTTTCGTGTGCTGGGTATACATTTGGGAATGCGAATCATTCCACGATCCCGCAAATCGTCTCTAGGGAGCAGCTAACTTCTGCGAATGCAAAGCTCACCTTTGTTAGTACCTTAATAAGTATTATTGGTCCAGGTATCGCAGGAGCATTACTCGTTTTATTTTCCTTTACTTCCACATTAGCCATCTATACTTGCTGTTTATTGATTCTTTTTGCTTGCATGTGCTTCATGCAGATACCGATTAACCCGCAAAATACGGAACAAAGTAAAAGCTTTGGGAAGGAGATGAAGGAAGGCATTGATGAGTTGATACGGAATAAAATATTGTTAACACCGACCATTACCGTTTTGTTTATCAATTTTGCCTCAAGCCTTGTAATTGGGGTGCTAGTCTTTTATGTCACCGATCAGTTAGGTGCAACAGAAGATCAGATTGGACTTATGTTCTCCATTTCTGCCATCGGTGGGTTACTTGGTGCATCCGTTGTTAGCTGGGTTCGGAAAAAATGGGGTCGGGGTAATATTTACACGTTTTGTTTAGTATTTGATATTGTCAGCATGTTCAGCTTAATTATAGCACCCTCCTGGTGGACCATCGGTATTGCGTTAGGTATACGTACGTTTTCCACAACAATTTCTAATATTGTATACTTTACGATACGCCAGGAATTCACTCCGAATCATTTATTAGGTCGAGTTGCTGGAACATCGTCCATGCTAATGAAGCTAACCTTACCGCTCGGTTTAACGATTTCTGGATTATGGGCAGAATGGCTACCGATACCGATTTTATTTGCTATTTCTGGAACAATTATCTTGATTCTATTTGTTCGATTGTATTTTCATCCATTTCGAAAGTTGGTATAGAGTCAAGTTTGGAATCATAACTATCTAGCAAAAAAACGTCCAAGCGTAACATAGACCTTCCCTCTTGAACCGAAGAAGTTTGCAAGTAAACTTCTTCAGTTCAACCTACTTATCTACCAAAGGAAAGGAACATAACTTCAGCGATACACTGCACTAAGTTGTTTCAAAGGTGACTACTTTCCCAACGTGGTCTACTGAATCTTTGTTACCGAATGATTCAGGAAGCCCCTACCTCTTGTAGCTTCTCATTAATTTGTTTCAAATGATGGACATCATGCCGTAAAAATATCTTGGTAAAACTTTCTGTAGTAAATTGTCTTTTTCCTTTTCCAATGGTAAATTTCACATCTTCTCCAATGTCTAACATGCTTTTGATGAGTTGTTTGCGAGTGATAACAAAGAGGTCGATGATGGATTCTACGGATTGGCCTGTTAAATAGGAAAGGCCTTCTTCATTATGTGTATCATGGTCTGGAAACTCCCGTAGCTTTGCAGCTTGAGCCATGTGTGGGACCATTTCTTCTAGATTAAACTTATCCCAATAATATAAATGCCCGATAATTTCTCTTATTGACCATTTATCCTCACGAATTGGATTGGTTAAGAAAGAATCCTTCTGAGCCTTTAAAGCAAGTACCTTCGTTATCGTTTCTTCAAATTGCTGATATGTTTTCTTCATCCTCTTCCCCCCTATTAGATATATTATCTAGTATGCTACTGGATAAGCCGCTACCTCACAAGTAAGAGCTAATTCTTCCTTGTCTCTAACAATCTTTAACTGCACAGTTTGGTTGATCGCTTTACTGTTTACGAGTCTTTCAAAAGATTCATAGCCTAATACTTGTTCCCCATCCAATTCGATTACAATATCCCCTGCTAACAAACCCGCTTTGGCTGCATTAGAACCCTCTATTACGCTAACAATCTTAGTCCCTCCACCTACCATAGATGTATGGGTAACACCAATCCATGTTTGCCAAAAGTGTTGCCGATTATCCTGACCTGATTCATAAACCGCTTTCAAATTTGTTAAAAATTGCCCTGTTCCAAATAACATATTTTCTTTCGATGCTACGTCCATCTCGTTAATAAATGATGCTCGGTATTCGATACTCACTTTAATCCCGTTTTCTACTTTTTCTAGCTCCGTAATCGTAGTAAAATCTCCGTCTAAGCTTTGTAAAACAAAACGATTCATTGCCTCGATTTCCGTATACATTCCTTCTGAGGTTGCTCCCCATCCATGATTCATATATCCCTTCCCACCGACACGGAAGTCAATATTCGCTCCTTTCGTATACCAGCGGTTAAGATGTTCTGACTTCGTCAATGCATCCCAAACCTTTTCAAGTGGAGCATCTACTATTATTTCTCTTTTTACAGAATCTTGTACTCTAGCCATCCTTCATTTCTCCCTTTTCTACATATTTTTTCAAGCTAGCAAGCTGATCATCTAGTAGATCTCCGATGTAATGAAGCATTTCATGAAATGCCTGTTGTAACATATCACGGTTTAGGGTATACAGTCGGTATTTCCCTTGCACTGTTACGGTAATGATTTCTTCTTCCAACAGGATTGTTAAATGCTTCTTAATAGCTGGCTGAGAGATATCAAATGCTTCGACTATCTCCTTTTGTGTCAGGCTCTTATCTTTCAGTAGCTTCATTATCTCCCGTCTTGTCGAATCACTTAAAGCACGATAAACATCTGGCATCGTATCCCTCACCTCGAACATATAACCTAATGGTTATATTTAGTGTATCAGAAAAGGATTGAAAGCGTCAACCACATTGATAAATAATATAAAGAAACGATGGATTCAATATATGACAGAATAGCGCTCTACCGATTGGAGGATAGAGTAAAATGAAACTTGCTCCATAAGCCAAGTTTCATTTCTTAAGGGCTATAACCAATGTTTCGGTATATGTAGTGTAGCGGGTAGTTTCGTTCTAGTATCACCTTTAGCAGAATCAATCTGTGCTTGGGTGAGAAAAATACTCGACACTAAATTAGCACCACTAAAAAAATTCCATATGTGGCTTAGATTCCTTGTAATAAGCAATCCTATCCGATAATGTCCCCGTATGAAACTCAAATTTATGGCCGTCAGGATCGGTAAAATAAATCGACTTCTTATCACGAATATCTCGTTTTCTTCCTGGCAATATCGTTACATGTAGATCGGAAAGCTTTTTATAATAGGTCTCAAAGTCCTTCTCATCAATGGAAAAGGCAATATGGGTATAGGACTGATGAATCTCGTTACGGGGTATATCCTTTTCTTCATTTAATGCTAGCCATAAACCATTTAGGTCAAAATAAGCCGTCGTTCTGCCTTTAACGAGTAGCTTAGCATCGAAAACTTGTTCATAAAATGTAATCGACCGCTCTAAATCAGAAACGGAAAATAACACATGATTGATTCCTGACAGTTTCATCTTATTTCTCCTTTATCATCACAATGAATTTCATCTCACCACGATGGAACGCTCTAACTTTTACAAAACCAAATTTCTCATAAAGTCGGATTGCCCGCTTATTAAAATCTGCCACGGTAAGTCGCAAGCATTGGGGGGTCGTAGAAATGTCTTCCAAAATATAAGCGAAAAACGGTGTCCCGAATCCCTTTCCCGTTAAGTCTGGATGCATTCCTAACCCTATATCGACACATTCACGTTCATACGCCCCTACCTCATTTCCGGCAGGTACTTGTGCATCTTTTCCCGTACAATAAAAGCCCACCACCCTATCCTTAGATAGGATCGCTTTATAGGAGCTACTAGTTAATTCGATGATTGCATCACCTGAAAGCACATTATTATAGAGATCATACGGCTTCTCATATTTCCATTCCAAAATTTTAATTGCATAATGATCTGTCATTTTACTCGTCGTCAGCTCCACGTTGTCCCCTCACTTCTATAAGGTTAGCACCATATATTCCTCATCCAGATAAACATTTTTTACTTTTAATGCTTTCTCCTCTATTCCAAATGTTTCAAACCCTAAACGCTTATAAAGTGCCTTTGCCTCATGATTAACTGTCACAACCGCAATATTTATCCTCGTGATTCCTTCAATTTGCTTGGCTTGATTAATCGCCGCTTCCAGAAGTGCTTTTCCAACTCCCTTACCTCGATGGGAAGGAGTCACATATACCGCAAAAATATTCGCTTTATGCTGCAATTTGCGCTTCGTTTCTGGAACTAGTGACACTACTCCGACTAATTTCCCATTATCAAAAGCACCAAAATTATAGTGCTTCTGCTGAAATCTTTCCTCATAATGCTGAATTGGTCTGTCCTTCTCTTCCTCGAAACTTGCTGAAAAGGCCTCTGGGTTTTCTTGCAATGCCTCTAGGCGCAGCTCGGCATATGACTTAGCATCAGCAGGCTCTAGTATTCGAATCATGACGATCCACCCTCCAAATAATGTTCCTACTCTATAATTCTAGTTTTAACTCCAAAATCCTTTAATAGATTTTAATTCGTATTGGAAATATAAAAGCGCCCCTGTTGATATACTTCAGGATTTGCAGGGGCGCTTCAGGATATGAAAGGTATCTTTCAGGATGTAAAGAGCTTAGCTTCAGGATTTCCCTACAGCACTTCAGGATTTTAAGCAAGACGCTCGTAGTAGCTTAACCTAAGCTACTCAAATGCTCATGCACAAGCTTCCAGTTCCCATTGGAATCTTTGATAAAAACATTTGTAGCTCGCCCACTACCTTGTACAAACTTCCCATTTGCATATCCCTCATATTGATATGTATAAATACAAGTTGCTGTATTTTCCTCAGCTACAATCCATTCTATGTCTGTCGCACGGTACACTTCATCTTTAATCGTCTCCCATGCTTGTTCGAAATAGGCTTGAATCTCTGCAATAGATCGACATGTTTTATCAGAAAACCAATATACTGCATCATCTGCTAACAGTATGCTTACTTGCTGAAAATCATGTGTATTGGTTGCAGCAATATATGCTTCTAATGCTTGCTCATACCCCATTCTCTTTAGACCTCCACCTTCTCCATATCATGTAAATAGCGATGCACTAGTTGCACGATTTGGTTGATTTCATGTTTTCGTTCTGTTTTTGCAAATGTTTGCTTTAAGGATAACAGAACACTTTCAATTAAAAATTCCCTTGGACTATTTGAGGTTATCTCTTCCTTGAGAAACGTTAAATAGGCTAGGGTTTCTCCGTCTGCATGAACGATAAGCTGATCAATATCCTGTAGTAGAATGTCGAGCCTATCATTCGGGGGAATGTCATCTAGCTCTACTGAGAGCCAATTGTAATCAAAAAATGTCTCTCCTGATTCGACCTGTTCTAGAATAGCAGGCTTCAAGCGTTTTATAATAAACCGGATAACCCTTTCCGCCTCCAGTTCTTTGCTCGCTCCCATGTTCCACACATAAAGAAAATGATGGATCATCCCTGAAAGCATGACAGATTGATCGAAGGCATAATCCGGAATGCCTGGGGTATACACTTCACGAAGGCGCATGGCCAACCACTGCAATTCTGAACGAAATTGCTGGTTCACGTATTTCGTAATCTCTAGTTTGTCTACCTCCATCACACTATCGATTAACGCATGTATATGATACTTTCTTGTCATATCAATTCGAACAGCTACTTGTTTGATGAACACCTCTTCATCCTGTTTGTCTTTTCCTATGGCAAGCTCCATACGCTTTTGCTTGCCTTCCGCCTCTATGAATTCGATAATTGCTAATAAGCAATCCTTTTTAGAGGCAAAATAATTGTAGAAGGTTCCTTTGGAGATTTCAGCTTCATCAATGATGTCTTGTATACTAGTTGCCTGATACCCCTTTTCGATAAACAATCGATGCGCGGTGTCTAATACCTTCTTCTTTCGTTTCGTTATATTCAATTTAATCACCTAATTAATACGTTAGTATAGTTTCATTTAACTACAAGATTAGCCTTTTTTCAATAAACGGCAAAAGTGGAAATCTTTTCTTTACACTCTATTTACTAACAGGATGCAGATGAGACAAAAGATTTTTCTCAAAGGAAAAACCGAATGATGAGCAAGGGCCACGCTCCGGAAATATACTTCGCTTTCCGCGGGCGGCTGCCTGAGCCAGGCTACTACTTGATAATCTTCCTTGCTGCCTTGCACCGAGGAAGCCCGCTTCGTAGCTTTGCTAGTAGACAGGTGCATCCGGGGTCTCACCGATGCCTATCCTCCCGCAGGAGTCTACGTATATTTCCGGAGCTAGTAACTTGTATTACTTTGCTTCACATAAAATTCTGTTAGTTATATCACATTCCCTATTCGATATAGAAAGTAGGTAAAGTTCATGACAAATTCGATTAACCAGGAACAGAAAGCGCCTTATGGAATTATTGCCATTCTATTTCTTGGTGCCTTTGTAGCGATATTAAATGAACCCTTTTTAAATGTTGCATTACCCTCTATTATGGATGAATTTAGTGTAAGTCCTGCTACAGTGCAGTGGTTAGCCACTGGTTATATGTTAATTAATGGCATTCTAATTCCTGCTAGTGCATTTTTCATCCAGCGGTTTACGAATCGACATAAGAATAAAGAAACCCCTCACTTGCATGGGCAAGGAGGGGTTTTTAATTATAGCTAAACAGGACATTTCCATCCCGATCAATCACATCAAATGTAATCGAATATGTATCTTCAAATTCCTCTGGTAACAAATCAACAAAAATATGCTTTTTATTAATTTCTACCTGATTTTCATGTAATGTACCATCATCATTTTTAATTTTATACGTAACATGCTCTGCCTTTGGATAATGAAAAATACCGCCCCAGACGAGATTGATTGGTTCATCTGTATTCTCACCTATTGTATCCAAATGGACAAATTCGGATTTCCGACCGATATCAACAGCTACGTTAAACATTTCTGTCTTGTCTAGCTCATACCGATTAAATTTCGTTACTTCATATGTGGTTCTGTAAATATAAAAATCACCATTACTATCTTTGGAAAGAAATATAACGACCCCGACATCATCATTCTGATATAAGATCTCCGGTTTATCATATTTTCCAAACTCACTTTTACTAATCGCATCATAAAGAGTCTGAGATGAACACCCAACTAAAACCACAACGATGAACACCAAGATTGCTACTAACTTTCTCATTTTCTCCTCCCTGATACAAGACTTTTCTGTATAACCAGCACAATTCCATATGAAATATGGGAAAATTAGGATTTCATAATAGTATTCCAAATAATGCTCTTATATATAGACGTATTTGCAGGCGAAAAGGTTTCAAATTTTTGGAAAACAATTTAAAAAATCATATTTTTCCTCTGCTATAGCAATTGGGTCGTTATTAATTCACTTTCTAGTCTTATGAAATAGGAAGTGATCAGTACTCACTTCACTCCTTCTAGTAATGAGAGCTTTTTCCGTTCAAACTTTATTACGTCACTATTCTGATAGGTAAAGTGGTGCTCATATACGTTCTCATCCTGTAACAATTCAGATAAGAAATAGGATAAATTAGCAACACCGGTGTTCTCTGGGTGAAAAATCCAGTCGATTTTCTTCCAATCTAAGATTCCTTCAGCAGTTTTTATTGGTGTAGAGTATGGATAAGACTCTGGTACCTCTCCTACAAATGCATACATTCCACCGGTATAGGCGTTATCTACATCCCATGTTACTAATCCTTTAAACTGAATCTCCTCTAATACGATTCCCGTTTCTTCATGGATTTCCCTTAGAATACATGTCTCTGGAGATTCGCCCTTTTCTAGCTTCCCACCAACACCATTCCAGCTACCCATCCAGGAAGATTTCTCGCGGTTTAATAATAGAATTTCGTCACCACGCTGGATAAATCCGATTGTATATGGAAGCATTGCTATCTTCTCCTCACCTTAATGTTCAAGTTCCCTCCCCATGATAACATACGACTTACCATTTTCATTAGGAACAAAATTATCACGAATGCTAATCCAGCCTAATTTTTCATACAGTGTCCGTGCAGGAAGGTTATCCATTTGCGTAGTTAAGATAGCTGTTTCATTCATGACCTGCCCTGTTATCTCTGACAATATTGCTTCTCCAATTTTATTCCCCCTAAATGCCGGGTCGACTGCTAATTCAACTAATTCAAAGCAGTCTGCCAACCATCGTTTCTGTTCTGTAGTTGAAAGAGACTTTTTTAGAATGTCGTGATAATATTGCCCCTCCATGGAGGTGTATCCATAAGCTAAGCTAATAATTTCTTCACCAGCACTTGCTACAATTCCGCGAAACCCTGGGTAGGTGGCATGTCGTTTAAAACGGATTAGAAACTCCTCCGCACTTGTTCCCCAAATTTTACTATAAAGGCGAGCAATATGATTTATCTCCGGCTCATTAAACAGGATATTCCGAATCTCTATCATCATTTTTTCAACTCCTGTAGTTTGATCACCCCTCGTTCGATACATGTCTCAACATAGCCAACCATCTGTAAAAACGTAAAGACGCTTAATTCGGCATCGACATGTTCTTGCGGATAATCCATATCGCCTTTCAAATAAGGGATGAAGTTTTCGACATCGCTTACTTTTACTTCCTGCAAATCATGAATATGTTCAAGGGTCAGGTTATCTAATATACTAGCGTTTATATTGTACTGTTCAAGTAATTTTGCATTTAACAGACGAAAATCGCCATGATATTGTTCAAGGAGTGTCTGATCTTGATCCATGCGATTTTTTAGCCAACTAAAGTAAAAACCGTTCATCCAGACATCATCAGCTATTAAATGGGTGTAGTATCCTAATACATAGTCTGTTCGCTCGGGATATTGTTGCAAGAATGTATCGAATTCAATCGTAGTCGAATAATCCTTCTCCGAGCCCTTAAAAAAATGCGACTTATTTTTCGGATATACCGCATCAGGTGCAACTCCTCCGAGTAGAAAAGCCATCTGATTGTTAATCCCCATTTCCTCTGCGATTCTTTTGGCAATGATGAAGTGCATGATTCTAGATCCCATATAACCACTCCTTTATTGGCTTGTCTTCTCTAAAAATTGTTCTACAATTAGATTATATAGTTTAGGCTGTTGCATATGAGGCAGATGACCTGCAAAAGGTATGACGGAAACATGAATACCCTGGAGCTGTTTTGGGTATTCTACTGCACCAATCACCTCGAGTGGATTCTCCTCCCCAACTAGCAACATAGTTGGCATTTGTAAGCTTGATAAATCCCCTGTCTCCTGAAATGGATACCAATCCTCCGATTGAAAATCTTTTAATAAATTCAGCCAATCACCTTCATGGATTTCATTAAAATAATCTATGGCATCTTTGCTATTTGCTATTGTGTTTTCTCGATCCGTATCCTCTTTATTTAATTCTGCCCAGTTATCCGGTTTATGTGGCATAATCCCAGATAAGGTTAAGCTTTTAACCTTATCTGGATAACGCTTCGCAAAGACTAATCCAACCATTGCACCCAAAGAGCTACCTACAATATGAGCATTTTCAATCGTCAGATGCTCGAAGGTTTCCTTCAAATCAACTGCTGCGTTTTCAAAGTAATTTTTCACATGATTTGTCACAGACTTTCCATGCCCACGTAAATCAACCTGAATGACCCGATACCTTTGACTAAAATATTTCTTTTGTATCTGAAAATCAGTTTCACTTGTTTGCAGTCCTTGGTGAAGAAACAGGATCGCGTCACCTGTTCCAGTTGAAACGGTATGTAAAATCATCGCCTATATTTCTCCTTTCTGATAAGTAATGGATACGGGGTGTTTTGGTAATGACAGGGTGTGAAGTACTTCCATTGCATAGCTACTAGTTGTATCGAATTCTCCCTCTACATACTGGTAGCCGCTGCTCAGAGCATACTCAAGCTGCTTCACAACTAGCGATGGGATGATAGCAATACTTGGCTCATCGAATGCACCACACCAACCTAATTCCACCATGTCATCCCTCTCTGCTTCATGTAGAAAGGAATAGGCCAGAATTTTTTCTTCGTTCGGGTCTAAGCAGACAAAGCTACCTGAAGATAGTAAATCCTCAGGATATGTAAGATTTCTCCATTTAGTAAGTTCCATTGTTACGACTGGATTTACAAGATGAGTTTCCTCATAGTTTCTTTTTACGAGCGCTACAAGCTGATTGGCTAGCTTAGCATGAGGAGTTACTTCATCTAGAGGTTTGACCACCTGATTAGTCGGAATAGCGAAACTAGCATGATCCTTTAATACGTTAATTCTCGGTAAATAGGTTTTTCGGATAATCGTGAACAGATTGTCCAGATAAAAAGCATGTAACCGATCGTTCTCATCCACTATGGTTTGTAAGGGATAATCTTGTTGTTCAAGATGCCTTTCTAACTCTGCAAGTAAAGCTTTAGCAGCCTCCGTATGATGAGCCATACAAGTAAAATAGGTACAATTCGGATGGAAGCTACTTTTCCAAGCCATTATCATGCCGTTTATTTCTCCCTGACTGTAAACCAAAAAGACATGCTTATAGGTAGAGTGTCTTATTCGGTGTAATATCTCGCTATCCTCATCCAATGCGGTGATAAAATTTATCAACTGTAATTCATCGGACGGCTGATAGCTTTTCAGTTTATATGTCATCTGTTATACCCCTTCTGTATTCATGAATACAATTCGAAAGCCATCTGGGTCATCGATAGTGACTCCACGTTCCTTCCAATATAGGTTCTCTGGCTCGACTTCCGGGTAGCCCATCTGTTCAAGTCTATTTTTCAATACGAGAATCTCAGCCTGATTGGGAATATAAAATACTAGTAAATTATCCTTCGTTGGCGCTGGACATGGAGAGCCATCGACATGCTTGGTAAACTCGAGATGATAGGAAGCATCTGGAATGCCTATGATAACTCCTGTATGGCCTCTATGCCCTTCAAATTCCGTTATCCGCTGAAGCCCTAATCCTTGCTCATAGAAACGAATGACCTCGTCAAATTTATCGGTTGGCCTTGCAATTCGAACTTGTACTGCTGTAAAATGAGTGAATTTCATTTCTTCCCCCTAAGCAAAACTATCTCCTGAAACGATATGCCAGTGAAGATGCTTCGATTCTTGATACTCTCCTAGGTTCGTGATGACTCTACAAGCACCATATTCATTCTCTACTTCACGTGCAACCTGTTGAATAACCTCTAATAAATCATGCAATATTTCTTTATCCTCTTCGTCTATCCTAGTTAATGATGGGATATGCTTCTTTGGAATAGCAACTATATGGACCGGGTAGAACGGACGCGTATGATAATAAGCTAAAACACGATCTGTCTCGCAAACCTTATCCACCTTTGTCTTCCCACTGAGTACCTCTTCACAATAGAAATCATGCATATGAACTCCCCCAGGCTATAAAAAATATAAATTTTATAAACATTATAACATTTACTATGATAGGATAGAGACTAAAAGGGAGAGTTTTTCCATAGAGATTGTAAAAAATCCGTGAATCCAAGCCATTTATTAATCGTCAAGTATGTACCAAATCAACTAATTTAGTCAGTATCATGGAATATTGGGGTGAAGTTTAATGAAAACAGAGGTATTAATTATTGGTGGGGGACCAGCAGGAGTAGAAGCTGCACTTGTGGCAAGTCATTATTCCAATCAGGTGACACTCGTTTCCAATACTGCAGTTGGCGATTGGAAGGCAGGCTATACGAATATCTTTTTAGAACAAATAGAGGAAATCAACAGAACACGTTCCTTTTCCAATCCTAAATTTCATCGTATTTACCAGGATTGGCTAGCCCATCAGCAGGACTTATTACAGAAAGCAAATGTTCAACTGGTACATGGTCAGGCATCCTTCCTAAATGAAAGAACCATCAATGTTATTACCCCTTCGAATCATGAATTCTTGCTTACCAGTGAAAAAATAATTATTGCTAATGGGTCTCGTCCTATATTCCCAGAAAACATGAAACCTAATGGACGAAATATATTTTCCTATCAAAATCTAATGGAGATGAACAGTCTCCCTGCTTCTATTATCATTATTGGAGACAGTCCAATCGGCTATGAGGCTGTGAATTTATTTAGACAATTAGCGGTTAAGGTGACTTGGTTACTTCCTGAACAGGAAAACCCATTATTGGATGACGATATCATTAGCTACATGCACGCCCTTTATCAAGATTCTGGGGTAATAATTGAACGAGGGCCTTGGATAACCGAGATACGTGATGGAAATAGCAGTGTTACAGCGATTCGTCAAGACGGTGAAATCTTTGAAGCTGAAGCAGCATTTCTTACTTTAGGTTTTCGTTCCAATCTGGACACATTGGCAATAGAGAATGCTAATCTACTGCTTAATAACAATGGAAGTGTGGATTGCAATATGCTAGGTCAGACAGCTAGGGAATCCATTTACATTGTTGGTGATGCAGAAGGAGCGAATTCCTTAACTGCAGTACAAGCGAAAGCGATGGCAAGAGCGGCGGCATTACATGCGGTAGGACAGGATACTGTAATTCCAGACATCCTTCCTTTTTCATTTAATGAAAATCCTCAAATTGCGACAATCGGTGAATTTCGAGCAGATGGAGAGGATCTAGATTTCCTTAAAACACCTTATCATACGAAGAACTTTAAAGCCTTCATGGCCAATCAGCGGGAAGGATTTCTCAAGATTGTTTGGGATAGACAGCATGTGATTAAAGGGGCATCCTGTATTGGTCATCAGGCAAAGGATATCATTGCATTAATTGGATGGATGATTCAGCATCATCTCACCATAGAGGATGCGGAGCGTTTCATTGGGCCACACCCGTCTGCTGCTGAATTACTAGTTAGTACATTGAGAGAAGTAAAATTTGAGTAACATTTATAGAACTATCAAAGGGATCGATATCATCATCGTTTCCCTTTTTCTAACTTATGATCTACCGGACTACAATTAGTGGAATATATTCGTATAAAGCATCCAACTTGTCACAAAATAAACTCAAAGCATGTATCTTTTTATTTTGGAGGATTACGATGGGTAAAGACCAATATTGGGATGAAATATATAACGTTCGTGATAAGCTAAACGCTGATTTAATTTCCTATTGGAAAGAATTCTCTTTTCTAGATGATTGGCAATTTTGGCTTGTGCTTGCTTTATTAGTATTGCCATTAGTGTTGTTATATGTTTATGTAGATCGGACTCGGATATTTGAAATATTATTTTTTGGTTTTTGTGTACATATGCTGTGGACGTATACAGATACGTTATTAGGCTTTACTTCTTTATTCGTCCATCAATATTTTATCGTTCCCCTTTTGCCATACGCTTTAAGTATGACATCATCCGTATTACCTGTTGGCTATCTTTTCGTCTATCAATATGCTACAAATCACGGTAAAAATTTTTATCTGTATGCCATATTGGTTAGTGCTGTATTTGCCTTTGTATTTTTACCAATCGAGGATTTTATGGGACTGTCTGAGTTTAACAAAGGGATGAATATGTTTTACCTTTTTCTTATCGATTTAGCGATTGCATTTCTATCTTATTGGCTGACATTGTTTGTTAAGCGATTAAGTAAGGAAAGATAAAGAAAGGTTCGAATCGTACAGCTAGCAGTGTTGTACGATTTTTTTATTGGGAAAGATACTCCATTCATACTGTTTTTTGCGAATTTTGTGGTAATATTGTAGTAAAGAGAAGCTAAAGGAGTAGAACATGACATTCGAAAATGGACAAGAATATGATGATCCGATTTTATATGATAAAGAAAATGAATCCTATGTACAGGAACTTCCCTATTTATTAAAATGGGCAGAAAAAACAAACGGTCCTATTATTGATTTAGCGTGTGGAACGGGAAGAATGACCATTCCATTAGCAAAGAATGGCCATAGATTGATTGGAGTGGATATACATAAAGGCATGCTACAGGAAGCGGTCAAGAAATCAACGAAGCTTGGTTTGACTATCGAGTGGATGGAACAAGATTGTACGAAACTGAATTTAAACGTAACAAGCTCGTTCATCTATTCTGTTGGTAATTCATTTCAGCATTTCCTTACCAATGAAGAACAAGATCAATTCCTATCCTCCGTTAACAAGCATTTAGAACGAGATGGTGTGTTTATCTTTGGTACCCGTTTTCCAAGTACTGAAGAATTATTGCAGCCAAGTACAGAAGAGTATTGGAGAACGTATACGGATGAAGAAACTGGAACTATTGTCGATGTGTATACGATTAGTCACTATGATGCACTGGAGCAAATCCAAGACTATACGACGATTAGACGGTATAAAAAAGCTAGCTTAGCGATTGTCGATGAGAAGCGAACTAATATACGTTTGCGATATGTTTTTCCTAAAGAAATGGAACGACTTTTAGCACGGCACGGATTTGAGATCGTTCATGTATATCAGGATTGGAAGGAAACGCCGATAACGAATGATAGTTATGGGATGGTTTATGTTTGTAGGAAGGTCTAATTTTGCGGGTTCACTAGCGATATCGAACTAACTCTAAGATCGAAGGCGTGATTTCTGTCTGTCGTGCTATTGTTTTACTGCAGAGGTATTTCTTATGCTGTAGAGGGATGAGCAACCAAATGCAAGGTAGGGCTGCATGCTTTTTTCGAAGATATATTGTTTATACTGTTCAAACATGCAGGGAGACATGGAGATGCCTTTCTCTAGGCACGTGTCATCCCTGCATTGTTAAGCTGTCATTGGCCTTTTTGTTAGTTCGTGGATGGTGTGGTAGCTATGTTTCTGGAGTTGGGGTGGTATTCGTTCGGACTGAACAGCTGCCTGCAAGGACTGTCACCCGCCAAAAAGGCTTCACATCGTTCACACTCGTTATGGTATGATTCGATTACTTCTCCTTCACTTCTAAGGCGTATGCTACTATTTCTTGATGAATGTCAGGCATATTGTAATAGTTCGCTATCTCCGTTGTAGAGACAAAAACCCTTCTACCGGACTCATCGTTTGCCTCAAACGGATGGGTCTTCGTTATATCCATTCGATAGAATAATTGATAGCCAACAATGGGATACTTACTAGTTTCAGACCATGTTGGATTCTCATGATGATCTATTTCTACCGCTCCTAAAAACAGTAAGTCGCCTTCCACATACCCTTCTTCCATCACTTCTCGTTGTAAGCATTGCTCTGGTGTTTCTCCTTGTTCCAGGTGGCCTCCGGGTATATCCCAGCCACGATGATTTAAGTCAACCAACATTACCTTTTCATCCTTAAAGCAAAATCCGTGAATACTCGTCACAAGTTCTATTGGAGGAGTAAAATCCTTTTTCCATGTTAATTTAACAGTTGCTTCTCCCCAGGTAACATAGTAAGCAGTCATTCTAGTTCTCCTTCAACCGAGTCATGAAGTAAGATTTTGCCATGTAATAAGCACTTGCGGTAAATAGCTGATTAATTTCCCCACTTGAAATCATCTTTTCCATTTCTTCAATATCAATCAAATGAATATCAATGAATTCTGTCGGGTCCAAGTCTTGTTCGAATGCTTGATACGCATCAAGAAATAGGAAGGTGATTACCTTATTCGTCTGTGTTGCAGGATTAACATAGAATTCTCCTAGTTTAATAGGCCTGGAATCGGAGATATATCCCGTTTCTTCTCGCACCTCTCGGATAATTGCCTCTCGAGGCGACTCATTTGCCTCTGCCTTTCCCGCGGGAACCTCTAAGAAGAAGTCTTGAGCGGCATGTCGATATTGCCTTACTAGTACCAAATGCTGGTCCTTTGTTAAGACAACCGCATTAACCCAATCATCATATTCATTGACATAATAGGAATCAATCAATTGTCCATCTGGTAGTACTAATTTATCCTTCCTTAAATTTCCAAATGGGGATTTAAACACATAATCCGATGCAACCTTTCTCCATTTTTCCACTGTAATCACCTCTAATAGCACTTTTTTAACTTCTCTTCTTAAAATAGTTCTATAGTATTATTTCGACATAGTTTTTAATATTCCTGCAAATAAAATATGCACTAGCCCGCACCTCTTTAGCCCACCACCATATAATGCTATGGGGGTTGAAAGGAGGTTATAAGCCCATATGAAGAAACAAGAGCTTTTCACCCTAACATGCTTGATATTCCTCATTGCCATTCCCCTATTCATCTATTTCGCCTATTTTTCTAATACCACTGATGAGGCAGAAGATCCAGATACAGAAGAGCGTGAAGATGAGGACCGTAATGATGGGGACGGGGACGGGGATGGTGACGATAATGATAATGGAGCTGAGAACGATAACAGTAATGAACTGCATTGGGGAGTTGACTCTGCAACCTATACGGATGACGATTTCTATGCCTGTGTAGTAGATAATTTTGGTGAACCAGTAGTGTGGGGACGTTATCTAGGCGAGAAGGAAGGCGTTTCAGAAGGCTTAGATGCGGATGAAGTTCAGCTACTACATGATAACGATATTCAGATTCTCGTTATCTATAATCATGTAGAAGATGCTCGCGGGTATGATAACGGTGTCTCCCATGCAGAGGAAGCCATCGCGATGGCACAGGAAATGGAGATTCCTGAGGGCGTTGCTATATTCGTCGATATCGAGCCGGAATACCCTGTTGACGCAGCATTCATGGAGGGTTGGTACGAAATAATGGCTGACTCCAACTATGAACCCGGGGTATATGGTGTGTTTGATGAAGAGAGCGAGCTCCTAAATGCATACAATTCCATGGAACAAGAAATTCAAGAAAACACGATTGTTTGGACAGCTTATCCGCAAGAAGAAATCACCACAAAAGAAGATGCCCCAGAATATAATCCTCAAGGGCCAGAAAACGCCAAAGTCTACGGTTGGCAATACGCTATCGACTCAGAAACATGTAATATTGATACAAATCTATTCGAAGATAATATGCTAGATTATCTTTGGTAGGTAGAAGCGGGCTAGGTGCCCGCTTTTTTGGGTGGACGTGCTTTTGGGGTGGGGGGGTTGCTTGGGGGGAGTGCCTCCTTTTGAACGGGGGCTTTTTGGGTTGAGCACCTCCATCCGGGTGGGGGGGGTGCTTGGGGTGAACGCCTCCTCCCAGGGGGGCGCTTTGCTTGGAGTGAGCATCTCCTCCCGGGTTGAGGCGTTTCTCTTTGAGATGAGTGCCTCCATCCAGGCGGGTTGACATATTCTTCAGGATTCGGGCGCCCTCTTTCAGGATTTGAGCTCCTCCTTTCGATTTTCGCACTCCATAGATACCGCGCTTCCTTGATATTTTGCGCGCTCTCTTCAGGGGATGCGCCGCTCCTTGCCAAGTAAAAAAACCAATCCCAACTTAGGACTGGTCTACTTTATTTTTCTGGAGAGATGGTGGGCAGGCGTAGTTATATGCTTTAATCTTTTTATTAATTTCTTTAACTAGTTTGCGGCGTTCTTTTCCTTCTACTTCTGGTAAGCTTTCTTTCAGTCGATCAATTTCGTTTGCTAATTCGACCCAGTGTGGAAGGATATGGTTGTCTTTTAGTGTTTTGTACATTTGAGCTTCGGATGGGTTGAGGTAATTTGGACCTAGGTCTAATCGTTTCCCTTTGCCTGGGAGGTTGTCGAAGTCTCCTTCTGCCTCTGCACGTTTTACAATCTCTGTCATATGGTCGGTGTATTGAACTGGGGCGTCTTTCTCATACTTTCTCCGGCGCCATTCCGGCTTTAGTAAGGACAATACATTGGCATCATGGGATTGATTATTTTGGAAAAGGTAGCCGCGAAGGACGCCCTCATGGGTAAAACCTGCTTTTTCTAGCAATTTATTAGAAGCATCGTTCGCTGGGAAGGTAATCGCTCCAACACGATGGAGCCCCATTTCCACGAAGCAATACTCTAATACATTATTCAATGCTTCTGATAGAATCCCCTTACGCCAATAATTTGGATGTAACTCGAAACCGACTTCAGCTCTTTTCATCACAGAGGAATAATTATGTATGCCGATGGTCCCGATAAATGAACCGGTCTCCTTCCAAACGATTCCCCACCGTATCCCGCGTCCACTGTGAAATATCATGTGAAAATGATCGATCATTTCTTGTGCTTCTCCCAAAGACACCATACTCTCTCTACCATAGTATCTCGTTACATCATCTCTCGATAGCACATCAAAAATTGCTTGATCATACTGATGATCAATCTCTACTAGTTGCAGTCTTTTCGTATATCGTATAGGAAACTTTTCCATCGGTTCACTCTCCCACCTGGTTTATCCTCGATTTCTTATAGCATTACTATTCGATTTCCAACAGGGAAAATCCTGCAAAATGCCTTGGTTAATTCCAGTAATTTGGATCACTCATGCGAATCTCCTCTACCATATCATCTAAGTCAGATGGTGTTATAAAGTAGATAGGGTAGTCTTTTTGGGCTCGTTTTGCTTCCTCATAAAAGAACTTTATGCTTCCTGGATACTCTTCATCGAGTAACAGAAGACAGCCATCACTTTTTTCAACAAGCCATTTATTCTTGGCACGGAATTGGTATGGTCCCTTATAATCTCCCTTGTACAAGGCTTGATAAAAATCAGCTAGCATCGTTACTTCCTCATACTTAAGCTTTAAATCCTCTGGCCAACGTTCATCTTGATTTTCAAAGGGCGGGATAATCGCAAGTTGAATGTCGTAGTGATCTTTTAAATCTAAGACAATCTCCGCAGTCCATAGCTCGACACCCATTTGACCGGAAATGAGAATCCACTCTAATCCTTCTTCAATAAAGCCAATTATCCGTTTCTCTATTGCTGCCTTGATAATATGGATTTTCGGATCGTTTTCCTTGAAGATATTGATTTCTCTTGGTTTGTATCCTGTCACCATTAGTGTTTTCATGTATGCACATCCTTTAATGAACACTGGTCTTTAATACCATTCTGCATGAACTCATCCTAACTTGTCCAATAAACGACCTATCCATGACATCGTGTGGACGCGCTCACTTTTCCATTACCAAACATAAAATAATGAGCCAGCAACGCTGCTAGCTCATCATTCATTCTTTCTACATTAGCACTTAGGTTTCTTACCCCAACCTGGGCCTGCTCCATAGCCTGGTCCAGCGCCTGGGGTGTATGCTCCTGCTACTTGACCTGGTGCTGCTCCAGGAGCTCCCCAAGGTCCTGCTCCCGTGCCTGGTCCAACTCCCATTCCTGGGCCTGCTCCCATTCCCGGGCCTGCTCCCATGCCAGGGTCAAAAGCTCCTGCAACCTGACCTGGTGCTGGGCCTGGACCCATACCTGGTCCTGCTGGGACGTTAAACGAACCTCCATACATATCTACACTATTTACTGTATTTTGAACAGAAGTTGAGTGTGGGAATACATGTTGATTCTTTATCAGGTGATGATTCATCACTGTCGTATGAGAGGGATGAACATGTTGAACCGTTTCTTCCGTACAATGATGCACTACATTGTGCTTAGTAGGATGAACAACACATTTTGGACATCCACAATTGTGTCTGTGTCTCATGACTTTACCCCTTTCTTGTGATAAGTTCACTAATAACCTATGACAAGTGAGGAGTACATGTATCAGACACTAACCTATTTATGAGAAAAAAGTTTAGTAAAACCCTTTCTGACAGGGATAACGACTGGTTCCAAATTAAGTTACTTTTTCTTCCATACTGTATACCAGGTTTTAATTTGTTCATTTGGTTCGGAACCAATTTCGAGCTGTAATGACTCTTGAAGCGATGAATAACATTCGGCTACCGCTATTCTATCTTGTTGTTTGGCATACATTTTCATTAATTCAAAATACGCCTCTTCATTATGCTTATCTAATTGAATGATCATGTTTTGAACTACCCCCACTTAACCTCCTTGCAGGATGTTTGAAGTGGGGGATTCTTGGGAACAGAGCGTACTTGTTCGTGGTATTTCTTAACTAACAGCGGTTTCTCTTCTTTACCAAGCTATCCCCGTAGTCCCTACGGTTTTATAGGTTGTTTAAGCCGAAGCTACGATTCGTAATCCTTCAGCTAGAATATTTTTACTTGCATTGACATCTCGATCATGATGCGTGTGACAGGCTGGACACGTCCATTCCCTTACCGCAAGCGACTTCTTGCCAGTGTGATGTCCACAAGCAGAACATCGTTGACTAGATGGGAAGCCCCTACTTATTTTCACCAGGGTTTTACCATACCAATCCGCTTTGTACTGTAATTTCGTCACAAAACTAGACCATGATACGTCAGCGATAGATTTCGCTAGTTTATGATTGCGCAACATTCCTTTCGTGTTCAAGTCTTCGATACAGATGACATCGTGGTTTTTGATGATGGCTGTACTTAACTTATTCAGGAAGTCGGCACGTTGATTCAGCACTCTTTCATACAATCTTGCAACGTAGCGTTTTTGTTTTTGATAGTTTTTGGCATCGAGTAAGTTGATTCCGTTGTTTCTCGCATGCAAAGCACGTCTGGATAGTTTGCGTTGTTCTCGTTTTAACTTCTTTTCCATGTTGGAAGTAAACTTGTTATTGTCAATCTTGCTACCATCAGAAAGAATCGCAAAGTCCGTGATGCCTAAGTCGATTCCGATAGCGGATTCTGTTTTTGCTAATGGTTGTATGTCTGTTTCTGCCAGTATAGAGATGAAATATTTTCCGCTTGGATTACGTCTTACCGTAGCATTGATGATACGACCATGTACTTCACGGCTTTTGGCAAAGCGAACGAGCCCTAATTTAGGTAGTTTGATTTTGTTCCCTTCCATGGAGATATTTCCGTTGGTCTGCTTCGTTGTGTAGGATTGAACCGGATGCTTTTTGGACTTAAATCGCGGGGCTTTGTTTTGCTTTTGGAAGAATCTGGAGAAGGCATCAGAGAGGTTTCGGAGGGAAGATTGGACTGCGATGCTGTCTACTTCTTTTAACCAGCTTAATTCCTTTTTCAATTGAGGTAGTTGAGCAGAACAAGCGTTATACGTCAGTCCTTTTCCGGTTTGTTTGTAAGTGTCGTTCCATTTTACTAAAAAATGGTTGAAGATAAAACGAGAACAGCCAATGGTTTTCGCAATCTGTCTTTTCTGTTCATTTGTTGGATAGATACGGAATTTGTAGGCTTTTTTGATAAGCATTGCTTTCACCTCTCTCTGTATCAGATACCTTATTATACCATATGTTGCATGGTGGATAGGTCATTTCAGGGAAGAATGGAAGCACTTGAATAGTCGGACAAGAGATGGCAATTCATCTCCCACCTACTCATTTCCCATTCCTTGAGGTGGGAGTCATCTCGCCTATTGATGATAAATAAGCAAGATTGTGCTATAAGTTAGAAGCCACTTTAGAAATGGCTTCTTCAGGAATACATATAATAGCAGCATTCCTACTGGAAATGGGGTTAACACGATGAGCCAGATAGGCGCACCAAATGCCTCGGTAAGGGCACCAAGGGTTACAACAGCGGTACCGATAACAAACGCCTTCCAGAGTGCTATACCATTTTTCACTACATGACTCCCCACGTAATAAGACAAGGATGTAAGGGTAACAGATAATAGATAACTTATAAAATAGCTCATTTTACACACTCCATTTTTTCGATTTAGACGGATCTCGTTACTATATATTATCAAGATACCGTAGTGTGGTAGGTGAGACTACTGTCGGTGGTCATGATATGGCTAAATGGAGTGTGACTTGAGTAATTTTATTTTCTTACTTAGTAGGAATGCTAACCTACAAAGTATAGAAAGCTAATAAGGATAAAATAATTAATTTCTAATGCAGCATAGGGAACGTAGGGAAAATATACAAAGTAGGACATGCGCCCTAAATTAAATAAGATGCACCCATCCTACGTGAACATGTGCCCAATACCAAAGATCATGGACCCTTCTTGTGAGAACATAAGCCCAAAGTGGAGGTAGATGCGACCGACACGGGAGAGGATGTGCCCTAAACCGAAGAACATGTGCCCAATTTATAACAAGATGCTCCCTGTCTGCGTGCACATGAGCCCAATACCGAAAAAAATGTACCCAAAGCCAAAAAATTATAACCCCAGCCTATTCCTTCCCACACTCATAGCAACGCTTGTCCGAATCATCATCGCCATACATTCGTAGTTCCTTTTCCTCGCCACATACAATACAAGGTTCAACGTAAATTTGCGGAAGGACACCCGCTTCCGCTAGGGGCACCCATTCCGATTCGTATAAAGCTTTGGTCATTCCATAATCGATAAAGATAAGCTTGTTATCTGCATTTAAACCATAATTACTACTATCTCGTAAATCAAAACTATCAAACACGGTATCTAATAGGTGTAGCACCTCTCCATACTTTGGTGGTAATAGAGACTGATCCTTCTCTAAGTCAATTTCAAAGGACTGGCCAGCTCTTGTTTCCACTTGCTTATAGTATTTTTGAATTGAAATTGCTTCGTCCACATAATACGTTTCGGCAAATAATTCAGCTAGACCACGTTCTTCCATTACCTGATAGATGTCATACTCTGCTTTGGATTGTTGATAACCAATTGGATGAAGATTTACCTTGATGACATAATCCAATACACGATATGCCTTTCTCGTGGAGCCAATTCCGATAAAACTATCCTTATTACAATAGTGCTTCCAGTTATGAACTAGCTCTTTTAGCATATCCTCTCTTTGTATCCTGCCACCAAGCAACTCTAGCTTTTGCTGGTCTTTCTTATTTTTCTTTGTCCTTCGATATCCGTCCTGTAATGATTGATGATAGACCTTCAGGTAATCGGTTAGACTTAACATGTAGAATCGCGCCCCATGATGATTTGTTATCTCTAAGCTGGAGTAGTCTACACCAGCGAAAGGCTTTAAATCTTCAATATAAGCAATCCCAACGTTAACCGAGTCTTTCTTAAATTCATGCTCATTCTCGTCTACTAATTGGTAGCCTATACTCGCTAAGGTTGATTGAAGTTCCTGCCACCTCTCCTGTAAAAAGACCTGGGGCACTAGAATATCAATATCCTCTGGATTAAGCTTATAATTGGTCGCTCTTTGCAATCCAAGCGAACCATACAAGACAGGGGTAATGGATAACCTCTGATTTAACACCCCCGTAACCTTCAAAAACTCCTCATATAACTCCATAATGTCATCCCTCTACGCAAGAACCTTCCCTAAATCATTCCATTCATAGGTTAATAGATTCAATTCTACTCCCGCCATTTTAATTTTCTCCGTTTTCGCTAGCGTAGCACCATAGCGTTCATAAAAATAACGGCTGCTGTTTGCCTCTAACACTTCCACAAACACCTTCTTATAGCCTAGCTGCTGTAAATGCTGGAAAAGCTGGGTAAGTAGTTTGATTCCAATTCCCATCCCTTGGTATTCTTCTAGCAAATAAATCGACGTAATGTCTCCGGAGTTCGGAACATGATTATCCTCTCTCTTCCCACAATCAGCGAATCCAACAATTTCTCCTTCATCCGTTTCCGCTACCAATACATAATTATCTTCTCGAGCAATATTGTTCTTCCATAGTTCTGTGCGCTTCTCATAGGATAAATTATTCAAGAATGACTCCGGGAGAATTTTTCGATAGGTTGTTCTCCAACTATCAACATGGACTTTGGCAATACCTGCTGCATCTGAAATTACTGCTTTTCTAATTTTCACGGGAACCCCTCTTTCTATTTTGCTATTCTTATACCAGTTTAAATACCCTTTATCTGAAAATACATACGACTATTATAACAATTTCTCACCACTTTTGTTTGTCTATACAGAATTTTTCTAATGTTAGTTACCTATACATATGATAAGATTAACTATAAATGCACGGGAGAGGATAGCTTGTTTTCATTTGATGTGGATGGTGAAATTACCTTAGGGTTATTAGATAAGCGTAATGCCGAAGAACTGTTGCATTTAATAAATTATTCTCGTGATGAATTACGAGAATGGCTAGGGTGGATCGATAGTACGACTACGATTCATCATTCGATACAATTTATCGAAGCGAATTGGGCTATATTTGAGGAACGAAGTGGATTAATAGTAGGGATATTTTACCGTGGGCGACTTGCTGGGATGGTTGGCTTTAATACCATTGACTGGGTGAACCGTATTGGCATTATTGGCTACTGGCTAGGGAGTCCTTTCCAAGGATACGGGATTATGACAAGATCAGTAACGGCCATGATCGATTATGGCTTTAACCAGCTAAACTTAAATCGAATTGAAATACGAGCAGGCTTTGAAAATGTCAAAAGCCGGGCAATACCCGAGCGATTAGGCTTCCAAATAGAAGGAAGGATTCGCCAAGGAGAATGGTTGTATGACCATTATGTAGACCTCGTCCTATACGGGATGCTCGCATCGGAATGGGACTATTAAGGAGAAATTAGTATGAAGTTTTACCTTGCATCTGGATTGGAAAATAGAAAGCTAGTCCAATATGTTCGCGATCGTCTCTTACAGGCGGGGCATCATCAGATATATGACTGGACGAAAAATGAACGGGCAACAACTGAAACTAAGTTGCGCGATATTGGTACTGCTGAATGGAAAGCAGTTATGGAAAGTGATGTTGTGTTGGTGCTTCTTCCTGGTGGAAAGGGGACACACACGGAGCTTGGGATAGCACTTGGCATGCAGAAGGAGATTCATCTGTATTCCAAGGAAAAAATAAACCCGGCTACAGCTACGACCTTTTACTATGTAGACGGTATTCAGCATCATAATGGGAGCATTGATTCCTTTATCGATGCTATCGTATCAATCGAGAAATAGATAGAGACGGAGGAAATAGAGTGACAACGATATATCTAGTACGACATGGGGAAACAAATTGGAATGCGGAAAAAAGAATGCAAGGTCAAACCGACATACCGCTAAATGATAAAGGTGAACAGCAGGCAACACTTTGTGGTGCTGCACTAAAGCCGGAAGATTATGATGTAGTGATTTCTAGTCAATTACAACGAGCAAAGCGAACAGCAGAGATCATCAATCAGTACTTAGGGCTTCCTTTTGAAGTGATGGAGGATTTTGCGGAACGTCACTTTGGTGATGCTGAGGGACTAACATTTGATGAGCGTAATGAGCTTTATCCTGATCATGAGTATCCGAATCAGGAGGAATTAGAAGCTTTCTCCACAAGAGTAATGAATGGCTTGGAAAAGGTTCGCCAAAAGCATCCGAATAAACGGGTATTGTTAGTTGCCCATGGTGCTGTTATTTATCGTATCCTATCCAATCTTTCCGAGACGGAACTCAATCTTTCCGGAAGAAAAATTGAGAATACGAGCATCTCCACGATTTATTGGCAGGATAGTAACTGGGTAATCCAGGATTATAATCGAATCGATCATTTAAAACAAATAACGAAGGCTTAACTTATTGGAGTGAATCCTATGAAATATACTAATTCCCTAGAAGGAATAACGGAAGAAATGTTGCAGGGGTTCTTTGTCGACTGGCCCAACCCACCTAGTCCGAAGACCCATTTAAGCTTGTTAGAAAAAAATAGTCATGTCGTGATAGCAATTGATGAGGAGCAAAATCAGGTGGTTGGTTTTATTACCGCCATTAGTGATGGCATTCTTTCCGCTTATATTCCGCTTCTTGAAGTTCTACCTGCATACAAAGCGAAGGGGATTGGCACCAAATTGGTGGAGCACATGCTAAGTGATTTAAACCATCTTTATATGATTGATTTAGCATGTGACGATGACCTAGTCCCTTATTATGAGCGATTCGGGATGCAAAAGTCTACCGCTATGATACTACGAAACTATGGCCGTCAGTCTGGTAGTTAACGGTATGAGAACTTTTCTATGACAACAGAATTAAAATTACGCCCACTCGCTTTAGCTGATTACGACACGGTCCTTCGCTGGAGTAGGGATGATATATTTTGCTCTTTTAATGGATGGGCGCTTCACCGGGACCCAGAGGAATTATATCAGTGGTGGAGGCATTGTGTGGACGGGAATACGAATAAATTTGTTCGCCTAGGGGTGACGTGGCAGGACCAGCTCATTGGTTACGCAGATTTGGCCAAAATTGCGGACAATGCGGCGGAATTAGGAATTGCTATCGGAGAGCGTCGTTTATGGGGAAAGGGACTTGGGTATCATGCCTGTAGGAAGATGATCGATTATGGTTCTGAGAACTTCGGGATTACGACGTTTTATGCAGAATCCCACGAATCCAATACCCGTTCTCGCAAAATGCTGGAGCGACTAGGGTTTAAAGAAATTAGTAGAATTGGTACGGATAGCTATTTAGGTGTGGATACCCAACTAATTCAATATCAATTAAAGTAGAGCCAGGACCTGATATGGGTCACTGGTTTTTTAGTTTTTACGAATATATGTTCTTGTTTTTGCTTTGAAACTAGTTTATAATTAATAATAGAAAATTTCTGAAAAGTGGTGTTTCCCATGAAAAATATCCTATCCGAAGATGCGTTACTAGAAGAAATATTGGATACCGTCCGCTCCCGGTTTCCTATCGACTTCTTCCAGGCTGAACCGATTAAACGAGGTTGGTTAAATTTAAAATGGAAAGTCCACACCGATCAAGGGGAGTTTCTACTCAAGCAGTATAACAAAGACCGATTGAAAAAGTATTCGATTCCGCAGCTCAAACAAATTTTCACCCAACAAAACCGTCTCCATCACCTTGGCTTCCCTTGTCCCGAATTAGTTTCAAATCAGGATGAGGTCTTCTTCCAAACATCAAGTGGCGAACAATTTATCATGATGGAATTCTGTTCAGGTCAGTTAGCTTCACCCGGTAAGTTAACCGATGAGCAACTATACTATTTAGGATTTTACACAGGAAAAATGCATTCCTTATTAAACGATGGGAGTTTACCTCCTAAAGCAAAACCCGTTTTCCTCCCTCCTACTAAAGAAGAACGGATTACCTATTGGAATAAGATATATGAGGAAATTGATCAAGCTAAGAAAATAGCACTCTTACCGATCATAGAGAAACAATTGAAGTTGACGGAAGCTTTTCCATTGGATCAGCTTCAGCTTGATTCTATAGGCTGGTGTCACCGCGATTTATGGGTAGATAATCTATTATTCCAAGATAGTCATCTGTCTGCAATACTTGATTTTGACCGAATGGACGTTGACCATCTTCTATTGGAAGTCGGACGGGCTGTTCTCTCTGGGGCATTGGATGACGATTCGCTTCGTATCGACGGCGTAAAAGCCTTTGTCCAAGGGTATGGCCATTTCTATCCGACTGGAGTTCGGTTTATTACGGATGCCTTAATATTAGTATGGTACTTAGAGAGTGAATGGTGGTTGGATGCAAAGATGGATGTTCGTCAAGGTCCACCGAAACGATTTATACAGGAAATGTTCTGGCTTTCCGAACATCTTCTGGAGTTAGATGAGATGTTAGAAGGAATATAGCATTCCCATTTCCCGGGAAATATCGACATACGTTGTCGAATCAGAAAGGAAAGGAAGTTACGCTAATGTATACATTTTTTCAATATAATTGGCAGGTTCGGGATGAGTGGTTTACCTGGTGTGAACAACTCACTAAAGAAGAACTTTTAAAAGAACGGATTGGGGGACATCACAATATCCTCCATACGTTATTACATATTATCGATGTGGAATATAGCTGGGTCCGTGCGATGCAACAAAAGGAGGATATCCCGTTGGATTTCAGCAGCTACGGGGAAGTTCATCAGGTTAGAGAATTATCTCACCAACGTCGGGATGAAATAAAGGGCTTTTTACAATCCGATGAGGCAATCTCTCATGAACGTGTTACAGCGCCTTGGATGGAAGGTAGTTTTACACGCAATGAAATTCTCCATCATATTATTGCACATGAAATTCATCATATCGGCCAGCTATCGATCTGGGCTAGAGAGCTCAATCTGAAGCCTGTGTCGGCCAATGTGATTTTTCGGGGATTATTTAAGGAGGAAAGAGCAACATGATGATAAAAACGAGTGATGACGTAAATCTACATGTTGAACGAGAAGGAACTGGCATGCCATGTCTATATCTTCATGGCGGGCCTGGATATTGGAGTAAATCCTTTCAGCATCTTGCAGGGGATTTACTACATAAGGATCTAAAGCTAGTCTATTTAGATCAACGAGGGTGCGGACGGTCTGACTTAGCAGAGAATGGAGATTATACATTGGACCGGCTACTCCTGGATTTGGAGGAGGTCCGATTGGAGCTACAAATAAAAGAATGGTATGTGATGGGGCATTCCTTTGGAGCATTGCTCGCCATGAACTATGCACTGAAATACCCTAATGCAGTGAAAGGGATTATTCTTTCTAATGGGACATTGCATATGAAGGAATCCTTTGCACATCAGATTCAGAAAGGACGGGAACTACTTGGGCTAGAGCAGGACAGCATTAATGCCGAGGAATATCGTACCCCCGATTTAGTAGATACGTTCTTTTCCACCGTCATGCAATTAATGGAGGAGAATCTATTTTATATGCTTCAATATCAGTCTATTGCGGATAAGGAAAAAATGGATGAAATAGATGCTCAATTAGACACCCAACCAGATTTCCAGCAGCATATTTTTTCTTCTGAGGAGTATTTTCAAGACTTTAAAAAGCTTACACCACTCATAGCTAAACCTGTACTAGTATTATCGGGGAAATATGATCATGCGATTGGACCGGACCATCAAGAGGGGTTTGATTTTAAAGATGCGATTTTTCAACCATTAGATAGTGGACACCATCCATATCTTGATTGTCCAGAAGAATTTAAGAAGGCTGTTATAGGATTTGTTACGGCTTCAAAATAGGGATTATGACTAAGTATCGAGCATCTCCTTTAGAGGTTCAAGGCAATGGAACACCTATAACCCTAGGTACTAGTGCAGTAAACAGGACATACTTTACTAGTACCTAGTAGCTAACATGATCCCCTGGGATTTCTACACGTTATCCTTTTCTTAGCGATAAGATGTTCAAAATGAATCGTCCTCCAAAGCTCATCGTCAACAATCCGAACGTAATGTAAAAGAGTGATTTATTAACATCCTGATTTTCTAGAAAGGCTACATAGATGATACCTACTACTGAAACGATAAAAAGTAAACAATTAAAAAAAGTGGCTAACACCGTAAACTTAGTCGAGCTGTTATTTTCAGCTACCATATGACAACCTCCTATTCCGTAAAGAAATTCCATCTACTACTAGTCTAAACGATTAAAGAATGGTTTGAAACTATTTTGATAGTATTTCTCTGATTCCCTCGGGTCATGGGAAAAGCTTAGCGCGACCACGTAGCGACGTATGGACTAGACTTAACTGTAGCGATAAAGGATACCCGGTGACTAGAGGAAACAGATGTTGACTTATCGTACGGAGGTGGGGGAAGTCTTGCTAGTCAGAAGTGACCGGAGCTAGACCGCTTTGACTTTATACTATCTTACCTTGTAAAAAAAGAAGATTTGCCCGTTTTCCGTAGCAAATCTTCTCATCGCTTTAATGCATTTGTACTTTATGCAAATTAGCAAAAACACCATTTCGTTTCACTAATTCATCATGTGTTCCTTCTTCTTCGATTCCTTTTTTTGTCACGACCATAATGCGATCTGCATTGCGAATGGTCGCAAGTCGATGGGCAATAACTAGTGTCGTTCTATCTTTGGCTAAATCATTTAATGCTTGTTGAATAATCATTTCTGTTTCCGTATCTAATGCGGACGTTGCTTCATCCAGAATTAGAATTGGTGGATTCTTTAAGAACATCCGAGCAATTGCAATCCGCTGTTTCTGACCACCGGATAGCTTCAAACCACGCTCTCCAACTTGAGTATCATACCCGTCTGGTAGTTCATTTATGAATTCTTCTAAGTGTGCTCGTCTCGCAGCTTCGCGAATTTCCTCTTCTGTTGCATCTAACTTACCATAGGCGATATTTTCACGCAGTGTACCAGTAAAGAGGAACACATCCTGCTGCACAATCCCAATATGCTCACGTAAGGATCGCTTCGTCATATCGCGAATATCTATCCCATCAATCGTAATTTGCCCACTATCCACATCATAAAAACGTGGAATTAAGGAAGAGATCGTTGTTTTTCCTGCCCCAGATGGACCAACAAAAGCGACCGTCTCTCCTGCATTAATATGGAAATTCATTGCTTTTATTACCGGGCCTTGGGTTTTCTCATAGCCAAAGGTGACCTTATGGAAAGAGATATAGCCTTTTAAGTTCTTCACTGGCTTAGCATTTGGTCTATCCTGCACATCCGGCTCTGTATCAAGAATATCAATAAATCGTTTAAATCCTGCCATTCCTTTTGGATACATTTCAAGTAAGGCACTAATTTTATTGATTGGGTTAAACAATACATTCGTAAATAAAATAAAACTTACTAATTCCCCATACGACATATGGTTGTTAAAGGTTAGCCATGCACCGTAAACTAAAACAATTAAAACAATTAACCGCATCATCATGTAAATGTTGGAATGAACAAATGCCATGATTTTATAAGCGCCAACCTTTGCTTTTCTAAAGTTGTAATTATCTTTTGTGAAACGGTTCATTTCGTAATCTTCATTTGTAAATGATTGGACAACACGTACACCAGAAACAGAGTCTTCCACACGTCCGTTTACCTCTGCAATCTCTTCATACATGGATTTCCAAGCCTGATTCATTTTGATATTACTATATGTAATTAACCAAATGAGGATCGGAACGATAATCAAGATGATAACCGATAAATGGAAATTAATATTGAACATTAGGGTAAATGCACCAACAAATGTCATAAATGCGATAAATAAATCCTCTGGTCCATGGTGGGCAAATTCCCCGATATCAAAAAGGTCATTGGTGATTCTACTCATAACATGTCCTGTTTTCGTATTATCAAAAAAACGGAATGACTGTTTTTGTACATGCTGGAATAAATCCTGGCGCATGTCGGTTTCAATATTGACACCAAGCTTATGACCCCAATAGGTCACGACATACTGCATAAACGCACTTAATAAATAAACCGCTAATAGCGATACACTAACAAGCACGATTATATCCCAATTTTCAGTAGGGAGTAATTTATCGATAAACTGCTGTACGGCAATTGGAAAGGCTAATTCCAAAATAGCTACAAACACCGCACAAGTAAAATCAATAATAAAAAGCCTTTTATGAGGCTTATAGTAAGAGAAAAAACGTCTTAACATCTGTTGCACTTCCTTCTGTTATTAGATAAACGCCCATTCACTCTAGGAGTTTTTCTTAGCAGTCGGAAAGGATTCCTATTCTTTCCTATCTACCATAAACAAAACACTATAGAATCAGCGTTTCTCAATTCAGTCTCTTTTTATACTATACATTTTTGTTCACCAGAAGGAAAATGTTATGATTAGAATTTTTCAAGAAGTGAAACTTTTGATTACTTGTCAATTTTGTCCACCTTTTCGCATACATTGTAGGGAGTATCATCTCGTAAAGGGGGAGATTCCGATAAAAGTGTCCTTGAATATGGCAACCTGGCTTTGTTACGCGGTTGGTTATGTGTTTATTACTTCTGGGGTAATGAAGTTAATCAATACCGATTTTCGAGCTACCTTTCATTCTCTAGGTGTCCCATTTCCTGAAACGACCTTATTCCTAGTAGCGATTATCGAATTAGGCTGCGGGGCATTAATAGCGGGTGGGATGTATGTTCGAAAAGCAAGCATGCCTTTGCTCGTAATTATGGTGGGGGCGATTTATTATTCAAAACTTCCGTTGATAGCGGTAGATGGTTTTCTTGCTTTTGCCTTCCAAGCTCGGCTAGATATTGTACTTCTTATTTTGCTTCTTTTATTAATCAAGCATGTCCCGGGAAAAAGTTTTAGAGGAAATTCAGATATTAACAGATTATCAACTTAGTTTTGCTAAGTTATACACATTTTTATCCACATATGCACAAATGTTCGCAGATATTTTGTGTTTTCGATTTTATTTGACACAAAATATAGAGTGCACCCTGATTTATACACATAATTTGTGAATAACTTTTTGAAAATGGGGATAAGTTGTGAGTCTTTACACAGAAAACATGAAACTTAGCTGTGAATAAAACAGCATCCTGACTCTTCACTTGGAATCAAGATGCCTTTTTCTGTCCTTATCGCTGTACATCTAATGTTAACGTTGTTTCGATTTTCTTACCTTCTCGGTAATACGTCACCTGAATTTCATCCCCGACTTCTTTTTCCTGGTACAGGATTTTTCGTAAATCAATCATATTCATGATTTGTCTTCCATCTAGATGGGTGATAACATCCAGTCGGTCTAACCCTGCTTGATCTGCAGGTGAGCGCGGCTCCACACTCCACACATACACTCCACCTTCCACTTTACTTGGAAGATTTAGCGTCTCAGACCATTCCATTCTAGGGATCTCTTCAAGCGAATAAATTTCTACTCCTAAGTATGGTCGTTTTACTTGTCCGGTTTTTTCTAACTCATCCATAATGGGCCTTGCCGTATCAATTGGGATGGAAAAGCCTATTCCTTCAACCGCTTCCTGGTTAATTTTCATCGAGTTAATACCAATGAGCTTGGCATCCATATTAATTAAGGCACCACCACTATTACCAGGATTAATCGCTGCATCCGTCTGAATAACCTCGGCTTGCCAATCTGCTCGACCATCTAAATTAAAATCCTGTGGTATCGTCCGCTGTGTCCCGCTCACAATCCCTTGCGTCACAGACCCAGAAAACATATGCCCTAACGGATTGCCAATCGCAATAACAGGCTCTCCAACCTTTAAATTCTCCGTTGATCCAAGCTCGATCGTCCGGTCTACATTAGTCCCATCTATCCGTAATACCGCCAAATCAGAGAACAAATCCGCTCCCAAAAGCTCGGCCTGTAATACCGTGTCATCATTGAGCATCACCTCAATGTCATCCGCCCCCTCAATGACATGGTGGTTGGTGACGACATACGCATAGCGGGAATCTTTTTTATAAATTACCCCAGATCCCGTTCCCGCTTCACTCTCCTGCTGTTGCTCCCAAAAATCGGCCTTATGCTGTAGATTCGTAATCCCAACCACAGTAGGCGACACAACCTCCACCACCTCTGTGATGCGCGTGGAAATATCTAAGGAAACGAGCTGTTCCTTCGTGTTGTTTACCATATTCGTATGGTTATTATCCTCTTGCCCCATCTCTTGGATTCTCGGAACCGCTATCGCCATCACTAGCACCCCAATAGCAACACCGAGCAAAATAGGAAGCCAATTATTTTTTCTCCTTCGATGGGGATTCGGTGGATAATGTTGATCGTAGTAACCCATATAATAGCTCCTTTATATCGAATTCCAGTTTTTATTATGTTCTGTTTTGATTGGAATAAACATGAGGTTGCATTTAGCAAGGAAATATAATAGATTTTTAGTAGAAAGGATGTGGCATATGGAATATAAAAAACGAACCAAACCAGTGGAACTAGCAGTCCTGGAAATCTTGCAGAACAGAATGGAGTTATCAGAGAAGGACAAACAGTATTTACTCCATTTGCAAAAAGGCTTTGAAGGAGAGGTGATGTTTGATGCCGTGACGCGAGAGCTGGATCTAGATTGTTATGTATTGAATGATTTATTACTCCAGGTCAACCATACAACATTTCAAATTGATACCCTGATTATTGCCGACAGAATTTACTTGTATGAAATCAAAAATTACGATGGAGATTTTTACTACGATACAGACCGCATTTACCGACATAAACTCGAAATCGCAAATCCACTTACCCAGCTCAACAGAACCGAAACCCTCCTTAGACAATTACTCCAGACCCTCGGAATGAACTTCACACTCCATACTTCCGTTGTTTTTATAAACCCCGAGTTCACCATGTATCACGCACCATCTGATAAACCTATCATTTTTCCTACACAACTAAAGCGACACATAAAACAACTTAATACCATCTCATCCCGGCTAACCAACAAACATCTTGCACTTGCCAAAAAGTTAGCTTCCCTTCATTTGAAGGATTCTCCTTATTCCAAGTTACCAAAGTATGAATATGAGGAGCTGAAAAAGGGTGTTAGCTGTAAAGTCTGTGGGAGGATCAAACTTGGAGTTGAAGGTAAACATTGTATTTGTTCTCATTGTAATCACACGGAGTTCATCGACGATGCCGTTTTACGAAGTGTAGAGGAGTTAAGATTGCTATTCCCAAATAAAAAAATCACCATTCCCCTTATCTACGATTGGTGCAGAATCACCACCTCTAAGAAAAAACTCAGAAGAATATTAACAAAAGAATATACTTTAATACACGTCAACCGATGGTCTTACTATCAGTAACTTAGTTCAAAAGGGATTAACTACTCCCTTTTGAACTTTTTTTCTTTAGGGAGATTAACTCACCAGAAAAGGAGAATGAGCTCAGACTGCTCGTATGTGTTCGTTAGCTTAAAAAAGGTATGGATAACGCTTATTTTGAAGATATTTACCCGGAATACTCTTCCTCTGTTACCTTTTCTTCTCGGCTTAACCTGATATGGTCACTGACGGCTTCTCTCTGTTACCTTTTTCGTCTCACTCCACTGAAAAAGGGCTCTGATGCTCTTCCTCTGTTACCTTTTTATCCTCGACCAACTGAAAAAGGGCTCTGATACTATCTCTCTGTTACCTTTTTTGACTCGCCCAACTGAAAAAGGGCTCTGACACTCTTCCTCTGTTCCCTTTTTCGACTCGCCCAACTGAAAAAGGGCACTGATACTCTCCCTCTGTTACCTTTTTCGACTCGCCCAACTGAAAAAGGGCACTGATACTCTCCCTCTGTTACCTTTTGACGCTCGCCCAACTGAAAAAGGGCACTGACACTCTTCCTCTGTTACCTTTATCCCCGCTCCCATCCACAAAAGGGCACTGACAGCTTCTCTCTATTACCTTTTAACGCTCACTCAACCTAATAAGGGCACCAACTGCCCCCCTCCATCCCATCCACACAAAAAAAAGAGCGCCCGACCCCGGTCGCTCTCCCAAACCAAACTCAAACCCAAATCCCAATCCTACCCAACTTCAAACATTGCTGTTGGTACGGCTGGGTCGGTATCGTGTAAATCTATCTTTATGCCTCGTTCCTCTAAGATGTTTCCTACTGACATGCGGGCGAGGTCTTTCATGTTGTTGTCTTTACTTAAGTGTGCGAGGTAAATTCGCTTTGTATTGTTATCAATAATATCTGTTAAAGCTAGTCCACAGTCTTCGTTCGATACGTGGCCGGAGTCGCCTAGGATACGGCGTTTGACGCTCCATGGGTAACGGCCCATGCGGAGCATGCCGACATCGTGATTTGCTTCAAAGATGTAGGCGTCGGCACCTTCTACGGTTTTCTTAATTCGCTCGGATACGTATCCTAAATCGGTAACCAGTGCTACCTTTTTCCCGTTATTGCGGAAGACATAAAACATCGGCTCTGCTGCATCGTGAGAGACGCCGAATGATTCCACATCGATGTCACCGAATGTTTTTACTTCTTCCATATTAAATATAAATTTCTGGTCGAGCGATAGCTTACCGATGGAGCCCTCCATCGCCTTCCAGGTTTTTTCATTTGCATAGATTGGTAGATTATACTTTCTCGCTAGAATCCCTAATCCCTTAATATGATCACTGTGCTCATGTGTGACGAGAATCCCGGATAAGTCTGACGGTGAAACGTGAACATCGCTAAAGAGCTTGTCCATTTGTTTTCCGCTCAGGCCCGCATCCACTAACAGCTTCTCTTTATCTGATTCGATATAAAAAGCATTTCCCGTACTCCCGGATGCTAGGACACTAAAACGTAATGCCATGTTGATTCACTCCGATTGCTCTAATTTGCTAGACATTAAGTCTAGCATTTCCTGTTTAAAATCTTCATCTCCTGCAATTGCTAACGTATTATCGATACTTAATTTGATTACATTATCGACAAATTCATTGTTAACTGGAATAACTTTTCTCTCAAATGCGTCCACTAAACGACTACGAGATTCATTGATCGTAAATTTCCATGTTGGAACTAGTACTTGACGTCCACTATCAGAAGGGAAAAATGTATGGTAACCAAGTTCAAAACCTGTCACTTCTTCATTGGAAAATAATGCGTTTTTATTATATAGCTCTCGAATCGCAGATAGAGGTTTTACTACCGACTCTTCCGCATTGATTACTTCCAGTTCTCCCAAATAGGTTTGCATATAGCCAACTATTTCGTCGTTATCATTTAAGAAGGCGAGGATCATGCCATTTTGATTATAGTAAATGGTGCGAGTATCCTTTTTCTGAAAGAATATCATCACATTCCGATCACTATCCCAAGAATCAAACGTATACTCATCCCCTAAGTATACCGTACTAGCAAGCAATTGTTCTATTTCTTCCTCTTTAGCATTTTCTGGAACAGCAAAAGGCGTTTTTAAATAGGCAAGAATAAATCTATCATTGACAACTACCACATCCTGATCTTCTCTAGTGGTAATTTCCGCTATTTCATCCTCGGTAAATTGTTTTGGCTCTGTAGCCATTAAGGATTCATTCGGTACCGATTCAGGTAAATTTTCTGGAATGGTTATGTTTTCTATTTCCAGAAATGCTTGTTCCTCTGTTGACGTCGATTCCAATAAGCTTACATCATCCTGCTTTTGCACGACTAAAACGATCAAATATATATCAAGAAGTAAGAAGGAAAGGATAAATAATGATTTTATTTGACCCCATTGCATCCTTAACTCACTCCTTTCTAGGTAGGTTATCGTCTAGATTTACTTGCTGCCACCTATCATGAACTTTAACGTACCAAGCAGGTGTTAAACTAATCGCTATATCAGAAAGAGGGGTTAGTCGATACCCAATTTTAATATCTTGAATATCAGCCAATGAATAAATGGAATCCTCACCCTTCAACCAATTAATTAGCTTTTTACCAGAAGGGATTCTATATTCCTCTCCCTCTACTACATAAGAAATAGAAAATAATGGTTGCCTGTGCTCTATTATCTCCGTACTCGTTAACCGTTGTTCAATCATCGTAACATTATCTGGGTGAAAAACAGGATACCCCTTATAGTACATCAGATACTGAATGTCATTGTATAGCGTGTCAATATTCTCTAGGTGATACTGATTTGGCCAACCATTGAACCCGTTAATCTCGGAAATACTTTTATCTAATATCTCTATTGCGGTCATCGGATTTCTAGTTGCTTGCGCATAAATGAATTCCATACTTCGAATACTACTCTCTTGATTAAAAACTTGCATTGATCTAGGACCATCCTGATACCAAAGCGTCTGATCTGCTGTAACATTCTCTATGACCGCTGAAGGATCTAAGAATAACGCATTCTTTAAAACAGAATAAGGCAATTTTTTGATCCTTAGATCATATTTCATTAAATTACTAGGTTCTATCGGAACAAAGATCGGGTAGTCCTCAGACTCTAGCATCGTATACTCTTCTAAATCGGTTAAGTTCGAGATAGTACTATATAATAGATCGTATTTTTGAGCATTATTTACATCTGCTCGTAGCTGTGTTTTTCCATCCACCGAAAGAAAGCTAAATGTCATCGATTGTTCGCTTTCATTAAACGTGACATAAACCCGTTCAAAACTCCCATTTTCTGGAACCAGAAATTCATCCGGATTATTTACTGTAAAAAAGTACGGAATGACATCCATCGGTAATGCTTCTGGGAAAATTAATTCTACTAAATATCCCTGTGTTACATTCGGTCTTCCATTTGCCTCCGTTATACGGAAGTTGTACAGAACCCACGAGGTCATATCCTGAAATAATTTCGTACTCTCTTCTGGATTGGAAAAACTAAAGTAATTATTTTCATATTTACTAAAAATCATTTGACTAGGCACCACGAGTGAGTTCCTAGTTTCCGTCGTACCACCTAAATCTAATTCGTTTGGATCTAATAATTGCTCTTCCTCTAACGTTTCTTTATCCGGATTATAATTCCACAGGCTATAGGACAGAATAAGGCTAATTCCGACTAGTATAGCTAAAATATATGTCTTGATTACTTCTAGCTTCATGAATTATTCCTCCGCTTCTTACCCATTAGCGGGAGCGTAAATAATATCGTCGTTCCTTTGCCTTCTTTACTTTTTGCCCAAATTCTGCCGTGGTGTGCTTCTACTAATTCCTTCGAGATAGCAAGACCTAATCCGGTACCGCCAAGCTTTCTCGTACGTGCTTTATCCACTCGGTAGAATCGTTCAAAAATCTTCTCCAGCTTGTCATAAGCAATTCCCATACCTTCATCCGTAATAGAAACTAAGATTTGATGTCTTTGTTTTATTACGCGGCAAGTAACCTTGCCACCCTCAGGGGAGTATTTAATAGCATTTGAAATGATATTATCAATGACCTGGATTAACTTATCCTGATCGATCCAGACAAAGAGCTTTTCATTTGGTAATTCCCGAACAATCTCAATATGCTCAGGCGAATTCATTTCAAATCGATCAATAACATGATGGAATAGCTGGATAAAATCGGTACGTTCTTTTTGTAGCTGATGCTCTTTATTATCCATCTTAGAAAGATGTAATAAATCATTGACCATGCGAATCATGCGTTCTGTTTCGTTTTGTGTTACTTCCAAGAATCTAGGCGCGATAGCTTCATTTTTCCACTCGCCATCTATTAATGCTTCCATATAGCTTTTCATCGTTGTTAATGGTGTTCTTAGCTCATGGGATACATTCGATACAAACTCTCGACGCTCTTGTTCTATTTTTTCCTGTTCGGTAACATCACTAATTACCGTAATAAAGCCCGTAACTTCATCATCCTCATCGGTTACCGTTGAGAAGTTCGCCCGAATGAGGAAAATATCATCGTCTTCACTAAAGTCAATAATCATGGAGCCATTTTCCGGTAATTCCGATGGGTCTACTACTTTTTCATCTAGTTTTAATACATCCATAATTCGTTGGCCATATATCTCTTCTGGATTCACCCCTAGAAGGATACCCGCTGGCTCGTTCATTAAGGTTACAGCACCCGTCTCATCAGTTGCAATTACCCCGTCAGACATATTTTCAATAACAGAGTTTAATTTCCTCGTTTCTTCTTCTGTTTTCGCATAGGAGTGTTTTAGCTGATCATTTAAATCATTAAACGCGATGGCTAACTGCCCGATTTCATCGGTACCATAAACATTAACCTTTTGCGTAAAATCACCTTTCCCCATAATTTGGGCCTGCCTACGCATTTCCATAACCGGCTTTGTGATGGCTCTAGCCACTAATATTCCAAGTATGGCAGATACTAATATCGCCCATATTGTCCCCTGATAAAAAATTTGGTTGATTTCCGATAACTGATCATAAATGTCTTGTAACGATGCTTCTAAATAAATGACACCGACCATTTTTTCTTCGTTATCAAATAAGGGGGTTGCCTGAACGTGTATACGATTCCCATCTGAATCTTTTCTATCCTGAACCTGTTCATCGGAGAAAAGTAATACTTTTTGAATGATGTCTCGCGTATCTTTTTTGCCAATCTTATCCTGCTGACTATAATTGTTTGTAGCCAACACTTTACTTTGATTATTGACAACGATTAGATTTTTCCACGAGCTATCGGTTTCGATATCGCCAATAATCCCCTGGACATCCTCTTGGATAGTTGGCTCTTCTTCATCGGTGCGCTCCTTGTTAAAAGCTTCTTGTAAATAATGGCTTAACACTTCGATTCTGCCATCGATGGAGCTCTTAAAGTTAGACGTTAGCTCTCTTTCCAAGGAAGTAGTAAAATAAGAACCGATAATCTGGATGGCTAATAAGATTAGCAAGATATAAATAAGGATTAATTTTAACTGTATCGAACGGAAAAAGCCGACTTTATGCATAAAACCTACTCCTGATCAGGATTACGTAAATAATATCCAACACCACGTCGTGTCACAATCCACGCTGGGTTACTTGGATTCTCCTCAATTTTTTCTCTTAGTCTTCTTACGGTTACGTCGACCGTACGAACATCACCAAAGTAGTCATAGCCCCATACCGTTTCAAGTAAATGTTCTCGGGTCATAACTTGCCCGATATGGCGTGCTAAATAATGTAATAGTTCAAATTCGCGGTGGGTTAGCTCGATTTCTTTTCCATCACGTGACACCGTATAGGCATCCGGGCGAATCGTAAGGGATCCAATCGTAATATCTTTGTTTTCTCTTGTATCATCTTCCGGTACTTGCTGTTGTCTGCGAAGATTGGCTTTTACCCGGGCAATTAGCTCTCGGTTACTGAATGGCTTGGTAACATAGTCATCTGCACCTAATTCCAGACCCAATACTTTATCAATTTCAGAATCCTTAGCTGTTAGCATAATAATAGGCATTGTTTTCGTTTTACGGATTTCACGGCATACCTCATTACCATCTTTATTCGGTAGCATAATATCTAATAAGATTAAATCTGGATTTTCTGATTCAGCTAATTTAATTGCTTCGTCACCATCATTTGCCACGACTACTTCATAGCCTTCTTTTTCTAAATTGAATTTCAATATATCTGCAATTGGTTGTTCATCATCTACTACTAAAATTTTCTGTGCCATATTAACACATCCTTTTCTTCTTTATTCATTATATATATTCAAAGTTAGTTGTTTATTAGGTTGGTATTCCTTTATTTTAACGTACTTTAAGTTAAATGTCTTGTTTCTAAAGACCGATGTAGGTTGTAACAGCTTTATAGAAGAAGGCTAACTTGGTCTAAGCTTTCCCTCTTGCAACAAATATATGAAGAAAAAGCTATCACCAAAAACGCTGACTCATTCTATCATCATGAGTCAGCGTTTTCTAATGCTATTTCAAATAGTCTACAGGGTTTTCTAATTTGCCATCTTTATACACTTCAAAGTGTAAGTGAACACCGGTTGAATTTCCTGTTGAGCCCATGACACCGATTTGTTGGCCTTTTTCAACGGTTTGGCCGACCTCTACATCAATCGATGAAAGATGTGCATAAATGGTTTTCATACCATTATTATGGTCAATTTCAATCTTATTCCCAAATCCACCTTGATAGCCGGCAGATACAATGGTTCCATTATCAGCAGCTAATATAGAACGATTCGATGGCCGTGCAATGTCAATTCCCTTATGGTAGGATCCCCAACGATTTCCCATATAGCTGGAAATGTATCCGCCAACCGTTGGCCAAGATAGGTCACCGGTCCCTCTGGATGGGATTACTTTGGTTCCTTTAACAATGACTTTATTAACCGGCTCTTTCACCATTTCTTCATCTACTACATCCGTAACTGCTACTTTGCCATTACGAATTTCGATCGCATAATGAACGACTTTCTCACCATCAGAGCCTTCTTGCTGTACTTCTTCCTCGCCTTTATACAACTCGTCCGATTCAACGATTTCGGTTTCAAATGCAATGTCTTCCTTTTTCTTCTCTTCCTTTGTCACGATCACATCAACAAAGGGCTTTAACTCTGTTACATGAAGCTCTTGTCCGATTTGAAGAAGCGAATCTTCTTTAAGTGATGGGTTTAACGTTAGCAATGTTTCTATCGTTAAATCGTATTGAGAGGCAATCTTCCCTAATACTTCTCCTTCTTGAACTGCATGTGTCTCTTCTTTAAGGGTGCCTTTTTCCAGTAAAGCCAGACCTTCTGCTACTGTTAAAACCTCTTTTGGATTCACTTTTTTAGTAGAATATGAAACATCTTCCGATAATGTAACGTCTACAATAGTAGATTCACCAACCTCTAGGTCTACTAGTTCTTTTGGTGTATCACTCGACGCTGATTTAGCCGCTTCTAGTAAATCTAATGTTTCTTTATCCGTATACGTTAGTTTATAATCTTCTATTACCTTATGGGCGTCTTGCTCATTTTCAAAATATCCTACTACTTTATCACCAATCGTTAGCTCAACCGCTTGAGCTTGAACAGAAAGATGATTTTCTAGATATTTCTTAATCGAATCGTTGTTATAGGTTGGATTAAACACTAATTCGGAGACTAATTTAACGTCTTCTCCGATGCTTAGATCAACATCCTGATATTTTTCTTCCTCTTCTTGAAGCTTGGCATCGATAACTTGGTTAACTATTTGTTCATCACTTACCTGGCCGATATATTCGCCATTCACATAAACATGATGCACCTTGTCTACCGTATCTTTCTCCTCCGCAAAGACGACTCCTGTCGCTAAGACGGTTACCAACCCCGTACTAATGATGGCCTTCTTAAGCAGACTATTTTTCTGCTTAGCTTGCTTTCTTTTTCCCGAGAACACATGCTTTCCCCCTATTACTATATGTAATATATATAAAATGATTATTTTTTTATAGATTAAAAGACCTATGTTTACCCTCTACTAATCTACCATAATCCTATAGGGGAAGGAACATCATCCGCCTTTTTGTAACCTAATTGTATAATAAGCAACATAATTTTCAAAAATCACTGTATTTTTATCCGATTTCTGTTGAAAAATGGGATATTTATTCCATTTTTATACATTTTGTTTACATTCGTGTAACACGACTTTTGAGGGAACAATACGATCGTCTGCGGTTCGTCTATGATAGAAAATCGACCATTTACGCCAACAAAAAAAGAGAGCATCTCTGCTCTCCTTCTGCTTAGTTTCCATATACACTGCGAACTTGGTTTGTCTGTGTTCTGTCCGGTCCTACTGAAAAGATGGATAATGGAATTTGGGTTAATTGTGATATTCTTTCTAAATAATGACGTGCATTCGCAGGGAGTTCATGCAAGCTCTTCACATTCGTAATATCCTCTGTCCAACCAGGCATTTCCTCATAAACTGGTTCACATTCTGCTAGTACCTTAAGGCTTGCAGGGAATTCTTCCATGATCTCCCCTTTATATTTATACGCGACGCAAATCTTCAATGTTTCAATTCCAGTTAATACATCGATGGAGTTTAATGATAAATCAGTAATTCCGCTTACTCTTCTTGCATGGCGAACGACGACACTATCAAACCAACCAACACGGCGTGGTCTTCCTGTTGTCGTACCATATTCGCGACCAACCTCGCGAATTTGATTACCAATTTCATCATGTAGCTCCGTCGGGAATGGCCCATCTCCTACACGCGTTGTATAGGCTTTAGAGACACCAACGACATGCTTAATCTTCGTCGGGCCAACACCAGAACCAATCGTTACCCCACCAGCAATTGGGTTAGAGGATGTTACAAATGGATAAGTACCTTGGTCAATATCCAGCATAACCCCTTGTGCACCTTCAAATAGAACGCGACGGCCTTCATCAAGCGCCTCATTTAACACAACGGAGGTATCACAAACATACTTCGCCATTTGTTGTCCATATTCATAATACTCTTCTACTATATCTTCCACATTTAATGGCTCTACTTCATATACTTTTTCAAATAAACGATTCTTTTCTTTTAGGTTCTGCTCCAACTTCTCACGGAACACCTCTTTATCAAGTAAATCCGCAATACGAATTCCTGATCTTGCTGCTTTATCCATATAAGCTGGTCCAATTCCTTTTTTCGTTGTACCAATTTTATGGATACCTTTTTCTTCTTCTTGCAATATATCTAATTTCAAATGATACGGTAAAATAACATGGGCACGATTTGAAATTCGTAAATTATCGGTTGAAACATTTCTCTCATGTAAATAAGCAATTTCTTCAACAAACGCTTTTGGATCGATGACCATACCGTTACCTAATACACAAATCTTTTCTTTAAAGAAAATTCCAGATGGTATTAAGTGAAGCTTATACGTAACTCCATCAAACTTAATCGTATGACCAGCATTATTACCACCCTGATAACGAGCAACCACTTCTGCGTTTTGTGATAAATAATCTGTAATTTTTCCTTTACCTTCGTCACCCCATTGGGTTCCAACTACTACTACTGAGGACATAGCGCACCTCCATCATTTTATACATTATATGTATTTGGTTTAATTCCATTGGTAAGTGTACCAATGTTTCAGCTAATAGTCAATGTAAACACGAATAATAATTTGATTTATCCATATATCGTTCGGCAATTTGTAATATTATTATCATGTTGGTGAGATACGAGTTATTATGGTTAGTTTAACTCTATCGTGGTGGAATATCCGCTTTATTTATCGTACTAGTAAAAATAAGCAAGGGGGGATGGGAAAAACAGAACACGAACGTTATTTTTATAGCCACGAAAAAACAGCCTCTCTCAAGGCTGTTAAGCATGAATAGGTTCTGGTGGGATATCACTAGCTTGATAGCGATGATCCAAATCCACGAACTTATTGTATTCTTTTACAAAGGCTAATTCTACTGTTCCAACTGGACCGTTACGTTGTTTAGCCAGAATAATTTCTATAATGTTCTGTTTCTCCGATTCTTTATCATAATAATCATCACGGTATAGGAAGCCTACGATATCCGCATCCTGCTCAATACTTCCAGACTCCCGGAGGTCAGACATCATCGGGCGCTTGTCCTGACGTTGTTCTACACCACGTGATAGCTGTGATAATGCGATTAATGGAACATTTAATTCACGAGCTAATCCTTTTAAGGAACGAGAGATTTCCGATACCTCTTGTTGACGGTTTTCCCCAGGCTTACCACTACCTTGGATTAACTGAAGATAATCGATTAAAATCATTCCTAAGCCATGCTCTTGCTTTAAGCGACGGCATTTGGAACGAATTTCACTTACACGGATACCTGGTGTATCGTCAATGAAGATTCCCGCATTTGATAAACTTCCCATTGCCATCGTAAGCTTGGTCCAATCATCTGGCTCGAGTGTACCATTACGTAGACGCTGGGCATCAATATTTCCTTCTGCACAGAGAATACGTTGTACGAGCTGGTCGGCACCCATCTCCAAACTAAATATCGCAACATTTTCATCCGTATTTACGGCAACATTTTGCGCAATATTTAAGGCGAATGCCGTTTTACCTACAGATGGTCGGGCTGCCACAATAATTAAGTCATTGCGCTGAAATCCAGATGTCATTTTATCTAAGTCACGGTAGCCTGTCGGGATACCAGTGACGTCTGCTTTATTACGATGAAGCATTTCAATCTTATCGTATACTTCGATTAGTACATCCTTGATTTCCTTAAAGCTACCCGTATTCTTACGACCAGAAACCTCTAGAATACTTTTTTCCGCTTCGTTTAAAACATCCTCTACCTCATCTTCCCGGGCGAATGTTGTGGTGACAATATCCGTTGCCGTTCGAATGAGACGACGAAGAACTGCTTTTTCTTCCACGATTTTAGCATAGTATTCAATGTTTGCTGCAGTCGGTACACTTTCTGCTAACTGTGTTAAATAGGAGACACCACCAGCTTCTTCGATTTGCTTACTATCTGCTAATGACGTCGTAACCGTTACTAAGTCAATTGGTTCTCCTCTATCCGATAGCTTAAGCATCGTTTCAAATATGCGCTGGTGACTTGCTCGGTAGAAATCGCCTGGCAAAAGTAGCTCAGACGCTGTTGAAAATGCCTCTGGTTCAAGAAAGATGGCTCCAAGGACAGCTTGTTCCGCCTCTATATTATGTGGCGGAGTTCGATCGTTCCACTCACTCATGATTTATTCCTCCTTTAACCGTAAGCATCGGCAACTTACTGTTCCACAACATGTACTTTAACCGTCCCCATAACTTCCGGATGAAGTTTAACCGGGACATTGGTATATCCTAAAGCACGAATTGGTTGATCCAGCTCGATCTTCCGTTTATCAATTTTAATCCCATGGTCTTTATTTAAACTATCGGCAATTTGTTTACTTGTAATGGAACCAAATAATCTTCCACCATCACCAGATTTAGCGTTCAATTTAACTTCTAAGCTTTCAAGCTTCGTTTTTAATTTTTCCGCTTCATTCTTCTCTTCTTGCTCTAATTGCTTGGATTTGCGTTTTTGTGCTTCCAAAGCCTTTAAATTCCCAGGTGTAGCTTCTTCTGCTAATTTATTTTTTAATAAAAAGTTTCTAGCATAACCATCTGAAACATTTTTAATTTCACCTTTTTTACCTTTACCTTTTACATCTTGTAAAAATATTACTCTCATTCTATTTCTCTCCCCTCGTAATACTCATCTAATATAGCTTTTAAAAGTGCTTCTGCTGCTTCAATTGACATATCCTCTAATTGGGTGGCTGCATTCGTTAAGTGACCTCCACCATTCATTTGCTCCATAATGATTTGAACATTGATTTCCCCTAATGACCGGGCACTGATTCCAACCCTGCCATCACTGCGCTCTGCAATAACAAAGGAAGCAGAAATGCCCGTCATAGTCAGCAATGTGTCTGCTGTCTGTGCAATTAGTACCGCCCCGTAGATTTCACCGGGGTCTGCTTTTGTAATTGCGATCGTGTTACGATAAATCTCCGTTCGTTCAATTAGTTTACTCCGTTTCACATATAAATCCAAGTCTTCCTTTAAGAACTGTTGCACCAGAACGGTGTCTGCCCCTTTCGCTCGTAAATAAGAGGCTGCATCAAAAGTTCTAGAGCCAGTTCGTAACGTAAAGCTTTTCGTATCGACAATGATACCAGCCAGTAATGCCGTTGCCTCCAGCATCTTAAGCTTCTCGCCTTTTGGCTGATACTCCAGTAATTCCGTCACTAGTTCGGCAGTTGATGAAGCATATGGCTCCATATATACCAATGTAGGATTATCAATAAATTCCTCTGCACGGCGGTGATGATCAATGACTACTTTGTATTCTGACTTACCTAATAGTCGCTTACTTACTACCATAGAAGGCTTATGGGTATCGACTACAACAATTAAGCTTCTACTTGTAATAAGGTCCTCAGCCGTTTCTGGGCTCACAAAATGCTGCCATAAATTCGGCTCCGACTTAATTGCCTCGACTAAACGATTGACCCCTGTCGTTACATCATCCGGATCAAATACAATATACCCGTCTACTTGATTGGTTTGGGCAATATTCAATATTCCTATCGCAGATCCAATCGAATCCATATCAGGAGCTTGATGCCCCATAATAATGACACGATCACTTGCTTTGACGAGATCTCGTAGTGCATGGGAAATTACCCTAGCCCTTACACGCGTTCGTTTTTCCATTGGATTGGTTTTCCCACCATAGAAGCGAACTTTTCCAGAATCGTCCTTTATGGCCACCTGATCTCCCCCACGTCCTAGCGCAAGATCCAAGCTAGACTGGGCAAGCTTTCCTAGCTCTGGTAATGGTGCATTTCCTACACCTACACCAATACTTAAGGTGATCGGGATATCTAATTCACTGTTAAATTCATGCATTTCATCTAATATATCGAATTTCGTTTTCTCTAGCTCTTGTAATATTTCCTTCGTTCCAACAGCTAAGAAACGGTCCTGTGACGTTCTTTTTAAATATAAGCCATTATCCTGTGACCATTGATTTAAAAAGGCTGTTACTTCCGAGTTTAGTTGGCTCTTTATCGTATCATCCATGTTCTGGGTAATTTCGTCATAGTTATCAAGAAAAATAATAAATAATACCGTTTGTTCATTTTGGTATAAGGTTTCCAGTTCTGCTTGTTCTGTACGATCAAATAAATAAATTAATCGCTCTTCCCTACGGATTATCCCTTGAAACTCAAAATCCTCTAAGCGGATACGAACTTCTTCATTATTCTCTTTTATCATCGGAATAAGTTCCTCTGAAATAACATTTAAAGACTGACCAACAATCGTATCCTCTTCCGTAAACTGGTTCATATATTGGTTCGTCCATTCCACGGTATAATCTTCACTAAATAAGATAATCCCTATCGGCATCTCTAATAACGCTTCTTCTCCTACCTTTTTAACACGATAGGATAACGTGGCGATATATTGCTCCGCTTCATCGGATCGTTTTCTTTCTCGTTGAATCGTATAATAAAACGACAGCATTAAAAGCACGGTCATGATAATCCCGAGTATCCATTCATAATACCATATGACTCCAAGTAAGATGACAGATACAGCATAAATCAGCCATAAATGCTTGCTTAACGTTGGTCGTTTCAACTTATCTGACATTGAACATTCAGCTCCTATAAATGAGCGCTAATATAATTATTAACTTCTATTTTACCATACGATCTCTTAGTCCAAACCCTAAATCAATTATACCCAAGATTCGTACCAAAGGAAGAAGTAATGGTGCAAATATCAACGTTACAACCACCAGCACAATTGGGATGGCAATCGATATATTTTTATGATGGGAAACAAAGAAAATAAAGGAAAGTCCTTGTAACGCCATAAACAACCCAGTAAGCATCATAACATTCTGTAAGGAAACAACCAGTGTTCCATCTTGCTCACCTTGGAATAATATCAAAATCATTGCTAACAAGTAAATCCAAAGTATTGCTGTTGGAAAGCGCAGATTTCTGAACTTTGGAAAGCGTAGTCGCTGTTTTTCCAATCGATTTAGGATTTTATAGCTAACCCACTGATTTAATAGTGCCAGTAAAAGAGAAGCAAGCACAACAAATACAGGTACAAGTTGTTTATACAAATTCAACTGCTGCTCCATGACAGTAAACTCTGCGTCTGCTTCCATTCCAAGCTGATTGGCCATATCTTTACTTAATTCTAATACCTCATCTGCTTGTTGAGAAAATTCCTCTATTACATTTATATTTAGTACGGAAAGCAAAAACACAAAGGTCAAGAGCAGACCTACAGCAAATCCAATCGTTCCCCTTGCCCATGTTTCATATGGGGTTAATTCACGATGAATCGCGGTTCCTATCATGACACCACCTATTCCCACAACGATTGGTATAGGTAACACCATAATAGAAGCAAACAGTATCGATAATATGGTCGCAACCCCTAGCATAATCAAGGAAGGCTTCCAATCATATTTAGCGGCAAAAATAATAAATGGAACAGCTAGTAATAGCATCGTAATTACTGATAATACCGGAATAAAAATAGATACTAATAATAATACGATATATATCGCTGTGAGTAGTGCTCCATCTGTTAATTGTCTTGATTTATTCATCCAATATGCACCTCATGCTTTAAAAAAAGTTTATTATAATATGATAACATGTTTAATTGTGTAACTGGTAATAGAACTGAGTATCTTTGAGCGATTGCTTCTATAAATGAGGGCATTGGTGAAGTAGAAGAAGAAAATTCGGTAATTGTTCAAGCTTTATATGACAACTTCCATTATAATATAAAGGAAACCATATTTAAAGGATTGAAAATAATGCTTTTATGGAAAACATTTCTATTAAGTATCAAGCTCCCAGCAAAAAAGGTTGTCTTTCAATTAAACCGAATTCCGATGGATATAACGGTTTTTTATATGTTTATTTTGCTATTCATCGTTTCTATTCCTTCTTTAATTGATCAGCTAACTAGATCTACCGGGATAGGCTCTGATATGAATGTCATTTTTAAACTTATTTACTTCTTTATTTTTTACTATTTGCCGTTAACGATTATGGTATTTCTATTTATTACCTTCCTTGGCTATCTCTTTACATGGGTTGCGAAGCTTATGCACCGTAAGCTAAAGCTACAAATTTTATGGAAGATGATTGCGTATACGACAACAATCCCGTTTATACTTTATACGGTAGTGGCCCTAATTTACCCAATTGAAGATACGTATTTATTGTTATCTTTAGTTTGGACTCTCGTGCTGTTGTTTACCATTATTAAGGTTTATCCGAAGAGAATGATGTCTTAAATAAATGCTCAAATAAATGATTCCTACTTGTCATACTATACAAATGAGTAATACATATTGGTTGTCCATTACCACTTTGGAAAACTCAAAAGGGGATAAATGATGGAATTACTAACAGAAAGACTAAAATTAATTCCTTGTACCAAAGTGTCAATATCCATGTTAAGCACGTCAAAAGAATATGAAATGGGTCAACATATAAATATGTACTTAGGAGAACTAAGAGAAGATCCTACTCTATTGGGTTGGGGTGTATGGTTTGTGATAGATCAAGAAAATAACAACATTATTGGTGATATTGGTTTTAAGGGAAAACCTAACTCAGCAAACACTGTTGAAATAGGATATGCAATTGTACCTTCCGCACAAGGGAAAGGCTATGCAACGGAAGCTGTTCAAAAACTTGTAGAGTGGGCTTTTTCAAATAAAAACGTAACGAAGATAGTTGCTGAATGTCTTGTTGATAACGCCCCTTCAATAAGAGTGCTAGAAAAGTTACAGATGAAGCGAATTGGCTCAGAAAATAATATGTTAAAATGGCTATTGGAAAAGTAATCTTCATTAGTCCGGATACAGGAAAGACGTGCTAATAACAGCACGTCTCTTATATCATAAACTTCTTCAAGCAAATACTTTCTACCTTTTCTAGTACGATTTGCACTACTGGCAATAATATGAAGATCCGTGTTTTCTATTGCATAATCAGCAATTAACTTGGAAATAGCATGTTTAAGAGTATTAGGTCCAGTTTTCGGTTGTAACTTTTGGTAATACGTATTAATAAATTCAGCATGATTATCTTGGTCTAAAACAAAAGCGTTTTCTAGTTCTTTTTCTAACTCTCTTGCAAATGTACTTTTCCCACTATGCGTTTTGCCAACTGTAATAACAACTAACCTTTTCATTTATTTCCCCCGTTAAAACTGTGTAATGTTAAACTAACCCATCATCCTGATAATCTCGTATTTCACTAATACACCAGTTTGCTTAAGTACAAAAAAACTTATACAAATAATTCAACTTTCTAATATTCATATTTAAACGGAAAGTTTGCTATCAGCTCATGGAATTTATTTTGCCATTTTAAAAAATCTGAAATAGATAGTTTGCCCCAAAACTGCAACCCTGAAGGTTCAAATGAAACTGTAATAAAATGGGTATCCCCCTTTTCCTCATCACCGAACCAACTAGGAAAATTTGTTTTCTTTCCTAAATAACACGGTAAACTTTCGTAAACGTTTTCTAATGCCTCATAAGTTTCATTACTAAATTTAGATTCATCAACCATATATACCCTTTCAAAATCGACAATTCCATTTTCTACAGTATATCTATTATTATAATAATGTTCATCTTCTATCATTTTCCCCATAAAATACTGCCACCTCTTTACTTTTAATAAGAATTGGTGATGCCTTCTTGACTATCCACCAGCTAGCTTTAGTAAAATTATTAACAAGCATCATATTGTTTTATGATGCCTGCACCGTATAATACAACTCACAATTGAACTCCACTACTAATGCTTGCTTCATTAAATTCCCTCCTCCATTATGATACAATTTTTATAATAACTAGGAAGGTGATTCGGTGAGCTCAACAAAACTATTACTAGAAAACAAGAATGGCGTTTTATTATATAAGAGAGATTTCAGCCAAGAGAGCAACTGGCGTTCAGACGATTGTTATAAGTTTATTTACTCCCTAAAAGGAGATATAGATTACCAAACGAACAGAAATCAGCTTACCCTTAATAGTCAACAATTTATTTTATTCAATCCCCTAGCTGAACATAAACAATTAGCAATAGATGACAAGAAATTTTTAATTGAATTAAACCCTTCTTTTCTTAGTGAAGTTTCTCAAGATCTTTACCCTGTACACCATGATATCCAGTTTGCTTTACATATCCAGAAAAACCCTCAAATTTCAAATTGGGTCAGGTTCGTATTAGATTTTGCACAACTTGAAAAAGATGACACAAGATCAATGGAGATATTTTTGGAACACAGCTTCACCCAATTGGCTTTACTGTTATTGAAAAGTACTGTTGGTACCCATACACAAGATATAAATTTAAATACCTATAAAACATTAGATCCACAAATATACAAAACAATACTAGCTTTAAAAGAAGATTATCAGCATTCTTGGACCTTAGATGAAATGGCAGAAGTAGCGAGTTTAAGTAAATTTCAATTTGCCCATTACTTTAAAGACACCTTAGGAATTTCTCCTTACTCATGGTTACAAACCTACCGAGTCGTCAGAAGTCAGGAAATGATTAAAAAAACAAATAACACGGTATTAAAAATTGCCATGGACTGTGGTTTTTCATCTGTTACTGTTTACAATCAATTATTTAAGCGGTTATATGGTATTACTCCTGGTGCCTTTCGAGAAATGATTAATAAGTAAACAACTGAACAAATAACCATCATAATGCCACATATTATAAACAAGATTCTTGTAGACAAGAATGAAGAGATGAATCCAAATACACCTAGAGATACAGCATTTGATACATATAGAAGAAATGCATTAAAACTAAAGCCCCTACCTAGTTTTTCTATGGGAAGATATTTCTGTAACAAATATACTCGTGATAAGCCAGATATAGGTAAGCCTATTGCTGCAACTAATATTCCTATAAGATAAATTGGCATAGTATACGCAAATCCTAAAAGGAGAATGCCTATACCCCAAATCAGTGAACCAAACAAATAAATTTTCAAACTTAACTTTTTCCAAATTAATGGGATAAGGAGGTTAACAGCAATTACAGCAGCACCATACCACCCTAAAAGTAGGCTATATAATTCCTCCCCATTTGGGGTTGTTTCTACTAGTTGTAATAATAAACCGACTTGCCAAACCCAAAGTACCTGCTCCTAACAAGTAAAATAAGACATTTCTATTATTTCTTAAAACGTTTACATACATATTACATCACCTCATATTGAGTGTACTTATCAATTGAGGTGATTACTTTACTAATATTGCTAGCATTTCTCGCAAGATGTTGAGGTACGTTCCGTTATTTAATTTTCAGCCAATAGTGATAATGGGGATTTTGAGCGATTGTCTTATTTAACTATCGTACCTGTTATTAAGTACATTCCTTCACAAGGAATTTTTGCTTACTTACATAATTTCAAAGTCTCTCATTTCTGTTAAATACCAAAAACCCTGACAATACATACATCTAATATCACTAAAGCTGAAACACATTCAACCTTATTGAATAAAAATTATTCTACTACTAAATTTAGACATACTAAATAGAAAAAAGCACTACAAGTATATCCTTGCAGTGCCTTTGAATCATGCTTATTCTGCTACGTAAGGCAATAAAGCCATTTGACGAGCGCGTTTAATTGCAATTGTAAGTTTACGTTGATATTTTGCAGAAGTTCCAGTTACACGACGAGGAAGAATTTTTCCACGTTCAGAAATGAAACGTTTTAGAAGATCAACGTCTTTGTAATCGATGTGTGTAATACCGTTAGCTGTGAAATAACACACTTTACGGCGTTTACCACCACGTCCACGACGAGCTGCCATGCGAAACCCTCCCTTTTAGTTACATTTGATTTTATTTAAACGAATTATATTAGAATGGAAGATATGTTTACTGTTACTTGTGTAAAATCACCATCATCCCTACTGTCGCTATCACTTTCATTAAAAAGTCTAATAAAGTGTGTAAATTTCAAATCGTATTAATTAGTTTTTTAATAAATAATCCCCCCATTTAAATAAAAAAGCAGCCTCTCAGACGTTTGATATAGAAACAGTAAACCTAGTGTTTCATATCAGTCCAGAGACTGCTTTTGTTTAATAGTTACCCGCTAATCTAAATGATTGCATTAGAAATTAAAAAGAAAATATATATTACTATTATACTATTATTTAAATATCTGTCAAAACCTAACGCAAAGGACTCTTTAAACAAAACCGATCTTATTCTTGCTATTTTTTGTTAGAATCGAATAAATTTTATTCATTGTCTCCTCGTCTTCAAAGAATATTAATCCATAGTTAGAAGAAGCAGATCTAACTTTTTTGAATATATAATTAGAGTATTCACAGTTTCTGAATTCTAGTTCTAAATTAATCTCACTGATAGATTTATCCTTTCTATTTATAAACCACAGTTTATTCTTAATTGCAAAATACTGTTGACCATATAATAGTAACAAAACCTTTTTCGAGCAATAATCAAATGTCTCTTTATTCATAATAAAAGACTTTTTTCACTATCCTCATCATCATTTTCACCAATACTATGAACCCTGTCTTTTTCATCTGTAAAAATATTGGGATTCTCTTTTAAAAGTAAAAATGCTTCATTGATTTCTTTAGCTTTAAAGTTGGTGATTAAATATTTTACTAGAAAACCTACACTAGAGTAATGTGATATTTCAATACTCTTTAATAAACACTGCATTAATATAAATAGTACCTGTTGCTCTAATCTTTTAAACTTCCCTAAAGCAACATACTTCTTAAATCCCTTATATCTTCCTAATTTATCTATATCTTCTTCTAAAATACTTTTAAAATCATAAACTACATTGGTAAGAACTTTAACATTATTTTGTAAAACCAAATTCATCAATATCTTATGGTAAGTAGTTAATGTTTGTTCTTTGGCAATATTATCAATTTCATCTAAAAATGCACGTAATTGTCGGGAATTATTGGTGTCTAGTGATGCCAAGAATTCATTTAAGCTCTTCATAAAATTATTCCTTAGGTTAGGTTCTCCATCAATATAAAGTGAAAAATAAAGTGATACCATATTTCTTGCTTTGTTATAATGCTTTTCAGTATATAGATAGTTAATTAAAGATAATATGTTTCTTAATGAGTATTGCGGACAGATTGAGCCAGAAGTGCGAAGTTTTGAGCCACTGTATGCGGACGTTTGAGCCAGTAATTGCGGAAGGGAGAACCATCGCCAACGCTTTGCCATAATTAGCATAGGTACTGTA